>JARFQV010000302.1 GCA_029287615.1 Pseudomonadota bacterium
GCTGCGCGTGGATTCAGCCATGCTCCACATTGAATATTCCTGACCATTCCTCAAGAATAAATCCGTGGAGCAGGAACAACCGGTCGGCTGCCTTGCGCGACAAAAACTTTTCGTACTCGCCAAGATAGTCCTTCGGTGAAAATATACTGCTGGTTACCGGGTCCTTGAACAGCTCCCTGATTCTTTTCTGCACAGGATCGGCCCTCAGGTAATTAAATATCGGGGCGTTGAACGCATCCTTGTCCTTCCTGAACAGGATCTCATCAGGAACAAGTCCGCGCATCGCGTTGCGCAACGGATATTTTCTGCGTCCATTCACCAGATAATCCCGCTTGTCCATCGAGAAAGCCATATCAACAAACTCGTGATCAAGAAACGGGGCTCTCGCCTCGACAGAGTTGGCCATTGTCATTTTGTCATTGCAATTGAGCAGCCTGGGCAAACTGGATTCAGACACAAGCGAGTACAGATATTCCTTTAGATCCACTGAACCATAACCCAGGTCAGTTTCCGGTGAGATACGTATTCCGAACTTACGCTGCCTGTTCAACGCAGCATCCATGTATTTATTGTCTCTCCATGGCGCCATCGTCGCATTGTGAAAAGCATCGAGTATCCTTTTTCTTTCCGGGTGAGTCAGCGTAAATATTACCTCGCGTACGAACCTGATCATGTTGAAATCCCTGGCCAGACTCAGAAGATAATGCGGAGCGAACGGGACATATCCACCCAGAATTTCGTCGGCACCTTCTCCGTTCAGAAGCACCTTCAACCCATGAAGCCGCGTCAGGTTTGCGATCTCCCACCGCACATATGAGCTTTGCCGTGCAAACGGTTCATCCATGTGATAAATTATATGACGATAGTTTGCACAGAAACTCGCTTCAGACAGGCTTGTACCCTCGAGAATGTAATTCGGATACTGCTTCAGTAATTTCCTTATCAAACCTGTCTCATCACCCACTGACAGACCGGTAGCTGTTGTAAACGCCTTGACCGGAATATCCGTAAACTCACTTATCAATGCTGCTATGGACGAACTATCAACACCGCTGCTGAGTGATACGCTAACTGGCACATCAGAAACGAGACGGCGAGCCACCGATTTTTTCATGACATTCAGAAACTCGTCACTGGATACACGCCGGCTTCCGAATTGCGGTGTATAGTATTTAGTCAGGGACAGGTTTCCGGATCGCAAGTCAAATACGGCATTGTGAGCAGGCGGAAGCATTTTTATTCCCTGGAAGAATGTATCGTGGTTGTGACTTGCCCTCCCCTTGTAAAGATATTCCGAAACCGCATCACTGTTACTCCGTCTTTGTACAGGATGCTCAAGAATTGCCTTTATTTCACTCGCAAATACGAGTTTTCCATTTTGCAAATAATAGTAGAGTGGTTTCTCTCCAAAGCGATCCCTGGATAACAGCAACTGTTTATTACTGCTATCGTACAGGGCAAAAGCCCACATCCCGTTAAATTTCTCAACACAGCCTGCTCCCCATTCCAGGTAGGCGGCTGGTATGATTTCAGTGTCTGTCGATGACCGGAACGTGTAACCTTTTTGTTCCAGCTGCTGCCTGATTTCCCGAAAATTATAGATTTCCCCGTTGTATGTGATGACAACGCGACGTCCGCTATGGGCGTAGTCCATGGGCTGGTGCCCGAGTTTGCTGAGATCCAGGATCGACAGGCGCCGGTGTCCCAGACTCACATCCTCGTCAGCATAGATGCCTTCATCATCGGGTCCACGATGCCTCAGAGCATCTGTCATCCTTATTGCCAGCTGCTCGTCCCGCCAGTTGAATCCTGCTATTCCGCACATTACAGTTCCCTAACGTTTATCCAGCCATCCCGACGGATCTTCGATACGCTCATACTATTTACCGGTGGCACCCGTATTTTGCCGTTAACCGCCCTCTCTGACTGAGGGATGTCGAGCCAGCCAGTTGGCTAACTGATCATCGTTGTCTCATCGTAAAATCAGTCAGAACCTATCTGACTAACCGGTACCGGTGGTATTGAAGAGCATATTGCCCCGCATGAACAGTATGAGGGTTGTTTCTACCGATATGCAGCCGCACCTGACACCAGGCGCTGATTTGATACCCGATGGCCCCTATCTGATCACAGTCTCCCTGGATCCCTGCGCGGCAGGCAGGCTTGCAGAAGGTGTAATATCTTGCAGTATGCCTCAGGACAGGCCTGTGCCTGGTTCGGCTCATACAGCCGTCCTCCCGCCGCCCGGGCTTGAACAACATATGTAAGGCTGTTCGGCGCAGTCCTGCTGTACTTTAGCATCAATGACACCCGGCCCACCGGCCAATCCAGGGATATCACAGATGTGCACCCTGATCGTGGCCGGGCAGACAGGGATCCTGACCGGGCGCGGCTTTCAGTACAACTGGCTGGAAAACATGCATGCCACCGCCGCACTCGTCGGCAAGTCCTGCTCAGTGGTGATTACGACGTCTCTGGGTACGATGAAAGCCTCCTGTGCAACCCGGTTGCCACGCCATGCTGGAGCAGTTCAATCTGGCATGACGGATACCAGGATCAACCGCATGCATATATGCCAAAATACTAAAAAATATCCGTATTTTGCCGTTAACTGTCAAGTAGGATGTGGTCCCGGGTAATCAGGGTACCTGACGTATTGACAAAAGCGGCCCGGACCCGGATAAATGACCGGCCTTTCCGTGCCTCATCTGGATAAAATAGACGCCCGGAGACCGGCTGATATGCACATATACACAGCTGATTTGTGCAACAATAGTGATCCTGGCGCGAGAATGGGTGAAACACTGAAATCCTCCAACAATGACGGGGAGATGATGCTGTCAACCAGCAGCTGATTCCTGAATAAACACGCAATGTCCATTTGTGTTCTCGCATATCGAGTAGACTCGCTCACTTATACGATCGTCAAGGCCCTGAGCCATGGCGGCTATGATGTCCTGTTACAGGTAGTTGCGCAGGAGCATGTGTGCGATCTGGACTCAAACCTTCTGAAAATGCTCGGCTCCATACCAAGCGTCACCCTGAGCATAACTGATCTCTCGGAAACACCGGAAGGTATTGAACTGCTGATTATCCAGGGTCATCCCAGACTCCTCGAGCACCACTCAACACTTGAGACCCTGTCCAGGCAAGCAGGAAGAATCACGATTATAACGGTCGGCGACAGAAAATCTCCCTATCGTCAGGCAATCATCAAACAGTGGCGGGAGATACTGTGGTTTGGCCGCAGGCTACTGCAGGCTGATCGCGTCGTATACAAGGATGGCTACTACCCCTTTGATCTTTATCGCCTGCTCAAGCCAAGATATGTCACCGGTTTTGATGTCCATTCAAAATTCCTGCATGATCCTGATGCGTACCGTCTTATACACAGTATCGACTGGGACCCTGGCGGGAAACGACCGATCCTGGCCAATTTTCTTGGCTGCAGGGATCCGAAAAGGCGTGAATATATAGTAGAAGACGTTCGCCCGCAGTTCTTTGACAGTGATGGCCAGACTCCGCGCGAGGTTGCCGGAAAGACGATGTACTGGCACGAGTACTCGGATGCCCGGCCCTCCGCCCTTGGACTGACAGAATATCTCGACATATTGTCACAATCGGATTTCACCCTTTGCCCCCCCGGGTATTCACTGATAACGCATCGACCACTGGAAGCAATGCTGCGGGGCAGCATCCCGGTGCTGAATTCAAATGAACTCGATTTGTATGATATTGATCTCGAGGATGGCCTGAACTGCATCGTTGCGGATCCGGAAAACTGGCCATCTGCTATAGATCGCCTGATTCACATGGATGAGAACCGGATAATCAGCATGAGGGAAAACATTTATTCCATGATACCCGAGAATCTGGATTATTCGTCTTCATCCAGACAAATGCGTATCAGGCTGGGTGTTAGAGAATAGGATCACACCGCATCAACTGGAATCCCGCTACATGACCGGATTTGTTTACTGATACTTCCTTCAGGAAGGGCAATATCCTCTGGACATATGAAAAGTGCAAATCCGCTAATTTCGGTAATCATGCCATGCTATAACGCGTCCCGGTTTGTGAGTGAGGCGATCCTGTGCGTGATTCAGCAGACATACAGTAATACCGAGATCATAGTTGTAGACGATGGATCCAGCGATTCCTCAACCGATATCGTACGTGAACTCGCAGAAACATATCACGGTCGGATTCACTTGCTGCAACAGAATCACCGAGGCCCCTACCCGGCAAGAAATCTGGGACTGCGCCATGCAAAAGGGAAATATGTATCATTTCTCGATGCAGATGACTGGTGGGAAAATAATTGCCTTGAGATACTGCTCGGATCACTGCAGAAAACAGGCGCCGATCTCGCTTACTGCGGATGGCAGAACGTGGGGGACAATGCTCCGGACCAGGATCCCTACATCCCCCCGGCCTATGAGACCGGCGACATGGTGGCACTTTTCCTCAAGGGCTGCCCATGGCCTATTCATGCAGCATTGACAAGCCGGGATGTCATTAGCGCTGTCGGCGGTTTTTCCGAACGGCGTTTCGCTTCCATGGACTATGATTTCTGGCTGCGCATACTGGCACACACACGCAATATGACACGCGTGTCCGAGGTACTTGCCTTCTACCGATGGCACGGCAAGGACCAGATATCCTCCACGAAGTGGCGGCAGGTACTGGACGCCGTACAGGTCAGACGGGATTTCGCAAACAGGCACCCCGCGCTGACCAGTCACATTCCATCCGAAAGCCTGAATGACCTGGTAGAGGGACAACTTCTGAAAGAAGCCTATCGTGTCTACTGGAAGCGCGATCTTCCCAATGCACAGAAGTTGTTTCGCGCCGCCCTTGCCAGCCGCGCCTGGCATGCCAGGGACCTGAAATACCTCCTCCCTTCAATTCTGCCCAGCAGGCTCTTTCAGGGGCTTGTTGGGCTGACAGACAAATCCCGGGAGGCCGGCCACTGATGTCCACATCGAGGCGTATACCTGTTTTGATGTATCACCGCATTGGCGCGGCCCATAATCCATGGGAAAGACGCTACTGCATATCTCCCGCGCTATTCGCAAAACACATGCGGCACCTTTCCGCATGCGGCATGCGGGCCTGTTCACTTGATGATTTCTTCGCCTGGCTTGACCGGAGGAAGGATCTTCCCGCGGGAAGCTTTCTTCTTACCTTCGATGACGGCTTTACCGGGATTTTCGAGCATGCAGCCAGTATCCTGCAGGAGCTAGGCTGGCCAGCCACGGTCTTTCTTGTCAGCCAGCTGATTGGCAAGCAGGATGTATGGTGGCGAACCGAGAATCCCTCTGGCGCCACCTACCCCCTGCTTGACAGAGACACAATCGATGCAATGCGTAGCATGGGTTTCACTTTCCACTCTCATACCCGCCTGCACCCCGACCTGACGACACTATCGGAAGATCAATTATTCAGCGAACTGCATGGCTCACGCTCTGACCTGGAAAATCTGTTGAAGGAAGAAGTGCATTACCTCGCCTATCCCTACGGACTGTATAACGAACAAGTCCTCGACGCGGCCCGGGCCGCCGGCTACAAAGCGGCCTTTTCGACACAACCGGGCTTCAACCGGAACGACATTGATCGTTTCAGGATACGGCGACTGGATATCTCCGGCACGGATACCCCGTCCATGCTCGCTCGTAAAATCCATTTCGGCTGTAACGATGGAAGCTGGCGCCAGTCAATACGCTATTACAAAGGTCGTGTGATAGACAGGCTTGGGATCAGGCACTGAATTACCGCTGGAATCGATAAGGCATGGAAACCCCGATTTTCATCACTGTTGCCCTGTGCACACACAATCACGCTGACCGCTTGTCACGCACCCTTGCAGATCTTGGCTTGATAAAACCTCCGACCAGACCCTGGGAAATCGTGGTTGTAGATAATGGCTGTACAGATGGGACACCCGAATTGCTGTCAGATGACAAATGGCAGCCAGCCAACGTACCTGTTCGTATCGTGCATGAGGAAAAGCTTGGCTTATCCAATGCGCGTAATTGCGCACT
>JARFQV010000336.1 GCA_029287615.1 Pseudomonadota bacterium
ACCCGGAACTCAGATATCAGGCCACTGCTGCCCCACATTCTCCCTCCCCCTCCGGGGGAGGATTGGAGAGAGGGGATTAAATATCTAAGCTAGCTGCCTGATTGAAGCACCCTCTCCCTGGCCCTCTCCCGGGGGGAGAGAGAATTTTCTGGTTGTTTTGTGGCAACCCGACTTCATGGCCGGTATTTAATACCAGCCTGTATATTTTTTTTCTTGCATGATGTTACAGGAATTCCAATGTATGTTTGTGGGACAGCAGTGATATCAGGCCATGTTGTCAATATACCGATCTTCTGCGGTGAACACCAGATAGCACCTCATACTCACGATGGCTCTACATAGATTCGCCCCTTACAACCATGCCTCGGGTAGCGCCAGCCAGCCCTGTACTGCAGCGTTCCATCTAACACCGTTATCCGGACGATTAGCTCTACTGCCGGTAGCTGTTAATCCATGCCACACAGAAGTTCATACATCGATAAGATCAACCGGCTTCCTGTTTGTGATTGTCGTCCACGCCGGGATGTGGCGCAGCTACAGTTCGATGGCGACTGGTGGCGGGCTTTTCGTGGCATGCAACCAATTTTTTCACATTTATTTAATGAATCAATCAAGGCAGGAAAACAACTGAATGTCAGGTTGCAATATTTGGCTGTCGCATGTTGGAAACATTATCTGTAACATATAAGGTTGTTTATCGAGACGATACTGCAAGGCATTAAATTGAATAAAAAAGTGCTTTCATAAAGCAGGAGCAAGCTAGGCACTAACCAGCCCAGGGATAATCGGATACCTGCACAGCAGGTGCCAAACTAGCAGATTGTTTGTTCCCACTACGGTAAATGATCCAGCCTGGCAATGAGCGGGAGCAAGGGGCAATAAGACAGGGACACTCTTGACGTTTTTCCGAATACACCGGGTCGTTCATCGAAAACTTGGCCAGGCTTGCAACGCCATGCCTTGTGGTATCCGCTGCGTGGATAACTGACGCTGAACTGCTGATGCTCAGATGGTATTAGACGGTAAATCAGAACATGATTCTAGTGGATGCCTACAGGCAGAGTAATGCCGAATCCCCCAGTCAGAATATCTCCTGGAATGCCGCGTGCGCAGGACAGGATAGAGGTAGACAGTAAGTATGGATGAAGAAACTGCCCGCACACACCTAATCAGCGTCGTCATGCCCGTGTTCGACGGGGAGAAATTTCTCCAATTGAGCCTGCCCGCTCTCATTAAAATGCAGGAACGTGGCGAGATCATCGAGGTATTCGTTGTCGACGACGGCTCGCATGACCGCTCAGCGAGGATTGCAGCAGACCTGGGCGCAAGAATCATACGCACCGAAGGCCGAAAAGGCGTAGCAGCCGCGCGCAATCTTGGCGTTGAATATGCGACTGGCGATATCATCTGGTTCGTTGATGCCGATGTGGTAGTGCATGAAGATGCTGCAAGGATAATCAGCAACAACTTTTCCAACCCGGAAGTCACGGCTGTATTCGGTTCCTACGACGACAGTCCCCTGGAGCAGAACTTCCTATCGCAATACAAGAATCTTGTGCATCACTACTACCACCAGCAAGGTAGCAGGAAGGCATCAACTTTCTGGGCTGGCTGCGGCGCCGTACGCAAGGAGCCTTTCCAGGATGTCGGCGGATTCGACGCTGAAATGTATAAACTGCCTGGAATCGAGGATATAGAGCTCGGATATCGCCTGCGTGCGGCTGGATACAACATCCGGCTGGCACCCGAACTCCAGGGGCAACACCTGAAGCTCTGGCACGCCTGGAATCTATTGCACACCGATATCTTTCAGCGGGCCATTCCCTGGTCACGCCTCATACTCGAAAGAAGCATGATCGTGAACGATCTCAACATCGGGGTCTCCGAGCGCTGGCGTGCAGCCCTTGCCGGCATCCTGGCACTGGGATTACTCGGCGCGGCCATCCGGCTGGTTCCCTGGTCTCTGCCCGCAGGATTGCTGTTGTTGGTGCCTGTCGCGAATTGGCCCTTGTTCAGATTTTTCCGTCAGCGAAAAGGCAGCCTTTTCGCCATAGCCGCCACCCTCTATCACCAGGTGTATTATCTCTACAGTCTTGGTGCATTTGCCTGGGCCTGGATCGAAACCACGGTCTTGAAGCCCCGTATGCCGGTGAAAGCGCCATGAGCTGCTTTGTTGGCGATCCCGGCCCGATCCTTCCGGCGAAAAAGAGGCGCAATAAGAACACGGCTGCGGAATTCAATCTGCCCGTATTTACAAGAACAAGGCCAGCATAATGAACAGTGGCGATGGCACGACCAGGCAACCGAAAACGGTTGAACAGAGCACACCGGTCATAGTGATCGGTGGCGGCCCAACGGGACTGGCGGCTGCGTATGAACTTACCCGTCTTGGCAAAGAAACGGTGGTTCTGGAAAAACTCCACACCGTAGGGGGACTGGCCCGTACCGAGCAGTTCCGCGGCAACTATTTCGACATGGGCGGTCATCGCTTTTTCACGAAGATACCCGAAATAGAGCAGATCTGGCGCGAGATCCTTGGCGATGATCTATTGCTGCGCCCTCGACTTTCTCGGATCTATTATCGAAAGCGCTTCTTCCACTACCCGCTGAAACCGCTGGATGCCTTGCGCGGCCTGGGTCTAATCGAATCCATACTGATCGTTGCGAGCTATCTGCGCTGGCAGGTATTCCCCTATCAAGAAGAAATTTCCTTTGAACAATGGATTACAAACCGGTTCGGCAAGCGACTTTTCAACGCCTTCTTCAAATCCTACACTGAGAAGGTGTGGGGCATATCCTGTCACAAACTCAAAGCGGAATGGGCAGCCCAGAGAATCAAAGACCTTTCGCTGAAATCTGCGATCTCGGATATGTTCCTTAAATCAGCCGGAAAGATTCGGACACTGATTAGCGAGTTTCACTACCCGCGCCGGGGTCCCGGCATGATGTGGCAAGCCGTTCGAGATGTAATAGAACGCCAGGGTTGCAAGGTCTACCTGGATACCGATGTTGTAAGGATTCACCGCAATGGTGACGGGAAATGGTCGATACTGGCGTCATCTGGCGGGCGGAATACACGACTTGACGGTGCTGCAGTCATCTCAAGCATGCCCATTACAGAATTTCTCAAGAAGCTTGATCCTGCACCACCGGACGAGGTCCTGAACGCCGCCAGCAGGCTACGATACCGCGACTTTCTGACCGTATGCCTGATTGTCAAAAAAGCAGACCTGTTTCCTGACAACTGGATCTACATACACGACCTGGATGTCAGCGTGGCACGTATCCAGAACTTCAAGAACTGGAGTCCGAGCATGATAAGCGATCCCTCCAAGTCCACGCTGGGACTGGAATATTTCTGCAACGAGGGCGAGGATTTGTGGAACCTGCCAGACAAGGAGCTTGTCAGTCTGGCTTCGCGGGAACTTGAACAGATAGGTCTATCACGCCGCGCCGATATCGAGGATGGATGTGTGTTCCGGATACCCAAGGCATATCCGGTCTATGATTCCGATTACCGTGAGCACCTGGACGTTGTACGTGAATTCGTTGCCGGACTGGATAACTTCCAGACCGCCGGCCGCAACGGACTGCATCGCTACAACAATCAGGACCAGGCGATGCTGAGCGGAATACTTGCATCTCACAACCTGCTTTTCGATACCAGGCACAATCTTTGGGAGATTAGCGAATACCAAGAATATCAGGAACACATGCGTGTCGGTAAAGGTATCGTCTTTGCGGACACCGAGAATCTATAGCGTTCATGACATGGTCGACTACTGCAGCGGCACAATCGGCCCATCATAATCCTGCTGCCAGGATGGCGCATGCAAGGCGGGTGATTCACGGATGTACAAGAACATACGGGATAAGCCCGGAGCAAGACTATCCTCACATCGAGATGTGCTAGGAAAGCGGCACGGGGACAGCGCTGCACAAAGGGCCATGAACTGGGCGAGAAACATTGCGTCACGCCAGCTCCTGTTGCAGGTACTGGTTCTGCTGGCCATCTGGACCTACCTTTTCACACTGCACCTCGATAACGATGGCCTCTGGTTTCAAGGCGATTCACCGCGTCATGCGGTTACCGGTTTTTTCTGGCTCGACTATCTTCGTGATTTCACTACTGATGCGAAAGGCTACGCACTCAGCTACTACGCACGTTACCCGGCCATAGATCCTGCATCGCGCCCCCCGGTCTTTTACCTGCTGGAGGCTGCTGCATTCGCATTGCTGGGCCCGTCACCCTACGCTGCAAAAACCGTGGTGCTCATCTTTTCCCTGCTGAGCGCACTCTACCTGATGGCCTGGCTGCGCCACTCGATCTCGTCGGAAGCTGGATGGGCAGCAGGGCTTCTGCTCCTGCTGCCGGGGATGATGACCTGGTCACATGCAATCATGCTCAACGTTCCTGCACTGGCATTCGGACTGGGCGCCCTGTACCACGCACGACGCTGGTTAGAGACACATGACGGAAGACGGCCTGATTTCCTGGCAGCTACGCTGCTGACAATGCTAGGAATCCTGACCTACTACACGGCAGGTATTGTGGTCATCATCATCGCATCCTGGATGGTATTACAGCGTGACTGGAGACGACCCGTTAATGACAAGGTGCTACTCGTGGCAGGCATCAGTATATTCACACTCCTGCCATTTGTGTGGCTAATTGCTCACTGGGCTCAGATCCAGCTCGGCTGGTTACTGCCCTCTGCCTCACATCTTGCAACGCTTTCTACCTGGACATTCTACCCGTTGCACATGCCGCAGATCGTCGATATGCATCTCATATTTCTGGCCGGCCTCGGCCTACTCACCGGACTGGCGCAAAGACGGTGGCGGCGGGAGGCCATCATCCTGACGAGCTGGATAGCGATCCTCTATGTTGTTTTCTCGATAATATACGCGAAGGATATCCGGTATGCCCTTCCGGTGATGGCGCCGCTGGTCATGCTCTGTGCTATCGGCGTCAATGGCGTCAGCGAGTGGCTGAAACGACGGTTGCACATGTCTGGCCCGGCTGGCCGGCAACTGACGACGATGGTTATACTAGTCATTCTGCTATCACAGGCCTATCTGATCAGACAGCATACTGTGCCATCGGTCAGTGGCTACCGGGAACTCGTTGCCTTCCTGGAACAGGCTGCCCCGACAGAGCCACTATTTTACGAAGGTTATCACGACGGCATATTCACCTTTTATGTGCGCGCCGGTGACGATGATTTCCAGCGTCGCGTGGTACTGGGCAGCAAGCTGCTGTATGCATCCGCGAAGGTTCCCGGCTGGCGGCAGCAGGATTTTGTCAACTCGCCGGAGGATGTGGTCCGGGTCTTGCGGGATCAAGGCGGTGCCCGCTGGCTGGCTGTCGAGGTACCCGCACGCGGGCAACAATCTGCGCCGGTTAGGGCGCTGTATGAAGCGCTCGGGACATCCGATTTTGAACTGGTCAGATCGTTTTCAATTGACGCCAGTTCTGTTGAGCGTGTGGATGTATACCGGTTCAGGCTCCCGGTGCGCGAGGTAAAGGAAGTTGAATTGCCATTCCCCGTGCTAGGCCCAGATGTGAGGTATCGCACAAGACCGGTTACGCGAGGATATTCTGACTGATCCCCTGCTGAACACCGCCCGCGGTTTGCCTCGCAATCCATGGAACTGTCCACAGCCGGAACCTGTCCCGGTGCAGACGCAGGGTGGAAAACCGTGAGCCTCTCAGTGAACACGGTTACACCGGTTACATGGACCGGGATTTCATCGACACAGGCACCATATCAGGCACGTTCCGGATCAAAAGACTCCAGCGACGCCAGTATATGACCACAGTGTACAGCGGATCTCACCTCCTTCAGGTTGCTAACACACGCCTCCAACGGAAACCTGTTCTGCTTGTACAGTCTTGTAACGACCTTGACAGGCGGAATCCCCAGAAACGGCCAGATCGTGCGTCCGAAAACCCCCGGCGCATCCGCTACCAGCGACTCGTAACTGATTATTGCATGGCGACCTCGCAGGGCAGGATGATGTACCAGCTCGGAGTATCGCCTGCTTGTCGTTTCAGCAAATTCGGAAAGCGCGTCCAGATCAATGTAAATCGAGCGCCTGGTTTCATCAACCGGAGAGGTTGCAATCCAGCGCCCGGTGACCTGTGCCAGCTTGAGCGAGACATACTGATCCAGCAGCGAGGCCCGATAAAGCACCAGGAATCTGGCCCGGGGAAACCACTGGATCAAATCCCCGGGCCCGATACCGAAGTCAGCGAAATGGGCGAAATGGATTTTCCCGCATCTGTAATGCGCAGGCATCGCCTTCCATAACGCGTCCAGGTAAAAGTGGATATCGCCGGGTGACCGGGCAAATCTCAAGTCAGGGATTTCACCCTGGTTGAGGATCTCGAATTCGCTGCAGATCATTGGATGCGAATCAAGGTAATCGCACAGCAGAGTACTTCCCGTGCGGGTTTCGCAAATGACAAACAGCGGATTATCAACCGACGCTGCGCTGGCTGCGCGCCGCATCACAGTCAGTATGCCGGCACTGAAATCCATTCTTCGGCGCGAGACCACACGGGAGACCGCCCTGCAGAGGGAAAGCCTGCGAACAAACATCGGTATAGCCATTGGTTATTAACCCGCAGCCATGGGACAAACAATCAAGTGTCGTTTCTTCCGTTTGCTGACAACAAGCTGACCGTTCTTCCAGGCATCGGCCCTGTTGCCAAAACCACCCCTGCAGTGTCGCATGTCTCGTGTCATGATGTGTACCAGAGCCTTCCATGAAGAGGCGGGGCTCTAGTATGATGAGAGTATATTCAGAGAGTATGGGATGCTCCAAATCGAAGGTGCGAGATGCGTGGACTGAGAACACAGCGGGTTCTGGTGACAGGAGGGGCGGGTTTTTTGGGCTCACACCTCTGCGATCGAATGTTATCGCGAGGACATGAGGTATTATGCGTAGATAACTTCTATTCATCTACAAAAGACGGCATTACGCATCTGCGCGATCATCCCCGCTTTGAACTGCTGCGGCACGATGTCACATTTCCTTTGCATGTGGAAGTGGACCAGATTTACAATCTGGCCTGCCCTGCTTCGCCCATTCACTACCAGTATGATCCAGTCCAAACCACGAAAACGAGCGTCCACGGCGCAATCAACATGCTGGGCCTGGCGAAACGCCTGCGGTGCCGTATTCTTCAGGCATCGACCAGCGAGGTCTACGGGGACCCGAGTGTTCACCCGCAGCGGGAAGAATACTGGGGAAATGTCAATCCGATTGGTTTGCGTGCCTGCTATGATGAAGGCTTGCGCTGCGCGGATACCCTATTATTCGACTACCGCCGGCTGCATGGCTTGCGAGTCTTTGTGGCAAGGTTTTTCTATACCTCCGGGCCGCGGTTGCATATAAATGACGGGCGCGTGGTGTCTAATTTCATAGTGCAGGCGGTGCAAGTTAAAGCCATTACAGTCCATGGC
>JARFQV010000103.1 GCA_029287615.1 Pseudomonadota bacterium
CCTATACGGTCTCCCACTCGCCCGTTGGCTATGCTGTCGAAGCCGGGTTACTGGACGAGGAAGAAGCGGTACATCACGAGGAACGCCACATCGTGTCCAACGTGGTCGGTGCCACGGATATGAGCATCAGCATCGGAACAACCCTGCAACTGGCGACACGGGATACCTTGCTGCTTGCCAGTGACGGCTTGTTCGACAACCTTTACATTGAAGAAATCGTTGAAGTCATTCGCAAAGGCCCTTTAGCCAGCTCCGCGAACAAGCTGCTGTCTCTGTGTCAGCAGCGTATGCAGCTACCACAACCAGGGGCGCCTTCTCATCCGGATGATCTGAGTTTTATTTTGTATCGCCTGAACCCATAACGATAAAACCGGGAATAACCCCGGTTTTATCAAGCAGTCTCTGTTTGATGAGATCAGGTCTCATGATAGATTTCGCTGCCACTCTTTCGAAACTCAACGGCTTTCTCTTCCAGTCCTTTTTGCATCGCCTCGTCCAGTTGCACGCCCTGCTTGTCGGCATACTCACGCACTTCCTGGGTGATTTTCATGGAACAGAAGTTCGGACCACACATGGAACAGAAATGCGCCACCTTGTGCGCCTGCTTTGGCATGGTTTCATCGTGATATTCGCGCGCGCGATCCGGATCCAACCCAAGGTTGAACTGATCTTCCCAGCGGAACTCGAACCGCGCCTTGGACATGGCATTGTCTCGAATCTGGGCACCCGGATGACCCTTGGCCAGATCGGCCGCATGCGCGGCAAGCTTGTAGGTGATAATGCCTTCTTTTACATCATCCCGGTTGGGTAGGCCCAGATGTTCTTTCGGGGTGACATAACACAGCATCGCCGTACCGTACCAACCGATCATGGCCGCACCGATGGCTGAAGTGATGTGATCGTAACCAGGAGCAATATCAGTCGTCAGTGGACCCAGGGTGTAGAACGGGGCTTCCTTACACACCTCTAGTTGCTTATCCATGTTTTCCTTGATCATATGCATCGGCACATGACCCGGACCTTCGATGATGGTCTGCACATCATGTTTCCAGGCAATCTCCGTCAGTTCACCCAGGGTTTCCAGTTCCCCAAACTGGGCCGCATCATTGGCGTCGGCAACCGAGCCAGGCCGCAGGCCATCGCCCAGTGAGAACGACACGTCATAGGCCTTCATGATTTCGCAGATTTCTTCGAAGTTGGTATAGAGAAAACTTTCCTTATGATGGGCCAGGCACCACTTCGCCATGATGGAGCCGCCACGCGACACGATACCGGTGACGCGCTTGGCCGTCAGCGGTACATAGCGCAATAACACACCAGCGTGGATGGTAAAGTAGTCGACGCCCTGCTCGGCCTGCTCAATCAAGGTGTCACGGAACAATTCCCAGGTCAGTTCCTCGGCCTTGCCGTCGACTTTTTCCAGCGCCTGGTAAATTGGCACGGTCCCGATCGGCACCGGGCTGTTACGAATAATCCATTCACGGGTTTCGTGAATGTTCTTGCCAGTCGAGAGATCCATGATGGTATCGGAGCCCCAACGAATACCCCAGGTCATCTTGTCCACTTCTTCCTCGATCGAAGACGTGATCGCGGAATTACCCAGGTTACCGTTGATCTTCACCAGGAAATTTCGCCCGATGATCATAGGCTCCAGTTCGGTGTGATTAATGTTGGCCGGAATGATGGCACGGCCGCGAGCAATTTCATCACGCACAAATTCCGGAGTGATGGCTTGCGGCAAATTTGCGCCCCAATTCTGGCCGGGATGTTGTTGAGCTAACCAGTCCTGCGCCTGCTCCAGTCGCATATTCTCGCGAATCGCCACATACTCCATTTCCGGGGTAATGATGCCTTGCCGGGCGTAGTGCATCTGGGTGACATTGGCGCCGGCTTTGGCACGTCGCGGCTGCCGCTTGTGATGTTCAAAACGGAGATGATCCAGGTCGGGATCCGCCGCACGTTGACGCCCGTATTCAGATGTCTGGTTTTCAAGAACTTCCGTATCCCCTCGCTCTTCAATCCAGCTGGCACGCAGCTCTGCCAGGCCTTTGCGAATATCGATACTGACAGCGGGATCAGTATAGGGCCCGGAAGTGTCATACACGGTCACTGGCGGGTTCGGTTCCGCACCCTTGTCAGTAATCGTATCGGTCAGGCTGATTTCCCGCATTGGCACGCGAATGTCTGGACGGCTGCCCTCAACATAGATTTTGCGTGAATTGGGAAACGGCTGAACCGAGGCATCATTTACCCGCGCTGTCTTACTTAAAAATTCTTCAGGAATAGCACTCATAATTGTGGTCCTGTGGTCATGCAAAGTGGCCAGGGGCGCAGGGAGGGGTGCGGCAGGTACCGCAGTCCCTACGCCGGGTTTAGCCGGATCAGGTTCAAAGGGTATTTCTCAGCCCCCAATCGTCAAAATGGGGCACCCCTCGCAGTCAGGCCAAACACGTTACTGGAATGCTCGGTTATATGCAATAGACCAAACACCAAGCTGTTGAATAGATAAAAACTTTTTATTGATCGGTAACTTAGTTGAGCAACTGGCCGCCTTGCCAGCCCCGGTTAAACCTCGTACTCTTGAATCTTTCATCCTGGCTGCAACCGCAAGAGAATAACCATGAGCGACATGAATCTGGAAAACGCCCGTCATAATATGATTGAGCAACAAATCCGTCCCTGGGAGGTACTGGATCAACGTGTGCTGGATCTACTGAATGAGATACCGCGTGAGAATTTCGTACCCAAACGCTACCTCAAGTTGGCTTATGCAGATACCACTATCCCATTGGGGGATGAACAGGTCATGATGCCACCTCGTGTTGAAGCCCGTATTCTACAAGCGTTAAACATTCAGGCCGACGAGACAGTGCTGGAAGTGGGTACCGGCAGTGGCTATGTCACGGCACTGCTGGCCAGTCTGGCCGAGCATGTCTATAGCGTGGACATTAATACCGAAATGACACGCACTGCTGGAGAGAAACTGGCAGACCATGGGATTATCAATGTCGTTCTCGAAACCGGCGATGCAGCACGTGGCTGGGATGCCCATGCCCCCTATGATGTCATCGTGCTAACCGGCTCGCTGCCGCTACTACCGGATAATTTTAAACAGGCGCTTACCGTTGGCGGGCGACTACTGGCCATCGTGGGTGATAC
>JARFQV010000116.1 GCA_029287615.1 Pseudomonadota bacterium
GTTCCAGTGTTTCATTCAGGGCCTTGAGTTCTGTCTCGGCATGCAGGCGTTCAGCAATCTCCCGGTTGAGCGCATCATTTACATCCGTTAACTGTGCGGTACGCTCGCGTACAAGACGCTTGACCTTCGCTGTACGCCCCATAACGGTAGACAGATAAACCGTAAGCAGGGCCGTAAATGACCACCCTCCTAACAGGATACTCCATCCACTCCATGGATCGGGCTTAAAGTACCCGCTCGCCGGTCTGCATGCCGCGACCCATTGCCGGTTCGCAATACTCAGGGAATGTGTCAATGCCCAGTCATCGCGTTTCCCTTCCTCTTCGAGATCCGGTGAAACGGTACCTGCCACACTTTTTCGGGAGGCATGGTAGTAGAGATACTGTCTTTCATCCTCTGAAGACACTCGATAGATGATCATGTCGATACCACCAGGGCTGAGGTTGTCCAGGGCCCGTTCAACGATGGCACCAATGCGGAAGATTCCTGTCGCAAATCCCCGTAACATCTGTCGACGCAGTTCCACAGAGTCAGCAATGACATCTTCACCGCCTTCCTCACCATAGCCTGATTGCTCCTTGGTATAGACAGGCAGCCTGGCCACGAAAGCGAATTCCCCGGTATCTTTCTTGCTGAGGGTAAGAGGCAATGAAACATGCATCTCTCCCAGATCCCTGGTCTCCAGCAGTGTCCCGAGTATCGCAGGACTGGATGCCAGGTCGAGACCGAGTGATTCCTTGTTGAGTGCATAGGGTTGTACATAGAGGACAGGAAAATGGAGATCGCGATTTTCTGCCTCGATCAGATCACCTGCAGCGTTACGCTCATTGATTCGGAATCTCGAAAAACTGCGGCGTGCGTCTTCTTCGAACGCGGGCCGCTGGTCCCCGGTAACCTGGGGTACCCATTCCAGTGCCTCGATGCTGCCGTAGCGCTGCAGTGCCGGTCCGACGAACTTGCGAAACTCTCGCCGGCCGATCATTGGCGAGGCATCGATGAAGCTGCCGATATCCTCGACTACCCCAAGTACATGTGCGAATTCGCGCTGTACAACCAGGACACGGTCGCTGGCAGCAACCTGAAACGCGATTTCCACACGCTGGCGATCCCAGTCTGCGACTGCGCGAAACAAAAACCAGGTAACCGTCAAACCGGATATCGCGACAAGGGCGATCGGAATATAGGCAAGCCAGCGGGTTTCTGGAATGGTTGTTGTTTTCGTGAGTTCCATACCGAAAATAGGTTCACTCGCCTGATACAGGTGTTATATGGCGCGCAAGATACATATAGCCCGAATTTGCATGCCAGGCGGGTACTCGGTCGACTTCTCTATTCATGATCCAGTATAGACGGGTTGGGCGGATAGCGCTCCTTGAGCCTCCGGGCCATATATTGCAGTATGTTTCGAACGGTATCCTCAATCGACCAGTTAGCGATGACCGGAATCCGTGCCTTGTCCGCCAGGTTCAGCAAAAAGCTTTGTATTTCCCAGATCGCATCCAGCTGTTCCAGGTAACGCGAAGATCCGCGATCAGGCTGCTCACGACCGCGCCATGACAGATGGTTCCTGAGTTGCTGCCTGGTTGTAACAGCCAGCATGACCGGAATGACCAGGGCATGCTGGCTGGCTTCTACCAGGTCCAGTTTTTGCGGCATTATGTGTACACCATCGATGATGATATCGTGTCGTTCCTTTACGGCCCGCGCAATGGTTGCCTCGAGGGCGGATTTCACGGTATCGAACTGGGCCAGGAAGCCGGCGATCGTCGGGTTGTCGGTTTCTCGCCTGTTATCGTAGGTTTCCATGGCAGGAAGACCCCGCCATGCCTCAAAGCTTGAATAACCAAGCGTAGGAACTACGTGCGGGGCCAGATAACACTTGATTATCTCCCGCATGAGATCCGTAGACTGTGTACGCACGACATCCAGCAGGTATGCCAGTTCGGAGCTGATGGTACTTTTACCGGTTCCGGTTGTCCCGCCGACCAGTATGATCAGTGGCTCACCGCTCTTTTCGAACTGGAGTCTGGCGAGATAGTTGTCAGCGGTGTCTTCTGAGCAGTAGCGGATGAGTGATTGATGGATGAGTCGGCGCAACCCCGGCAAATCGATCTCGTATTCACCACTTTCCTGTATTGCCTGTTGGACCCTTCGTGCTACTTCGTGCGCGGCCCCTTTTTTGATGGCGCAGGCCTCCAGCGAACGGGTCAGGGTGGCTATCGAAAATGGGCTGCGGCGATTCTGACTGCGGACCGAAATATCGGAATCGCGTGCCGCACGGGTTTCATAGTTCAGCCGGACTGCCCGTTCGAAGCGCTTGTCAAGATGCTGTGCGACATGAGCTTTCAGCTCTGTTGTCGTGATCTCTTCCTTGTTACCAAGTTCCTCCCTGACAGCCTGGGCAGTTGCATATGCGTGCTCAAACGACAGTCCTGCCGAAAGCAGTGACTGCACCAGTATGCCCCGCAAAAAGGGTACTTTGGTACATTCTGGTTCCTTTATGACAACGATTTTCGCCACAACAGATCCGGGTTTCTACCCATTTGAGGTGAATCTGGTAACTAGCCAGGAGTTTTTCCAGTGTAACTCCGGCAATTGTGGAATAGAAACAAGCCACCAAAGAGTTCAAGGTTTCATCAAGGGGCGGACCCTTTTATCTGACTACCCGTTTCAGACGGCCTTGAATCCACCCTTTCTCAGAAACCGGGTGGTACTCGTTGCCAAGGATCGTCGGAACGACCCAGATTACGTCCCAGTTGGTACAATTCCCGCATGTATACCGGATCGAACTGTTCCCGGGGCTGGAGTTCAAAGTCGTCGGGTATATTGACAAGGTGGAAGTTCAGCCCGTCACGCTGTGCAGAGAGATACACACGGTACATATCGCCGATACCCTGGGTTCGGATAAGGGAAGATACTGTGCGTAAGGCAATGGGCAGGAGCCGGGGCTTGACCAAGTCCCAATTCGGTTCCATGCGGGAGTTGCGGATAATATAAACGTTTGGTTTTCCCTTGACGTCCAGTTTCTCCATGACCTGCCGCCAGTCGACTGCCGTGGGATAGAGAAATACCTGGGCGGACGCGCCTCCGTCCACGTGCATCTCCTCGTATCGCTCGCCGTCCACTTCCACTTCGATGTGCACGGGTGGAAAGGCAATGGGGATGGAGGCCGAGGCCAGCAGGATCTTGCGTACCAGTTCCAGGGCGTTGGGATGGCCACTGGCTGCTATGTGCTGTACACGCCAGAGGACCGGGCGCAGGGCATACAGGTTCGTTGTCCCGATTGTGAGGCTCCGCCCCTTGTTCATCCACTCAGCGGCAATTGCCTCCAGCATCGATTGATCGAAGGCACGGGCGATGGCGTCTTCCAGGCCCCGTGTGACGAGCATCGCGCTGCTGGTTACCGCCGAGAAAGGCGTCCTGCGACGAACCAGATCTTCGGTGGAGTAACGGGTGAAAATCTCTTCCAGCTTATGATCGTAGGCGGAACCGAGCAGGGCGTAGGGTGCGGTCAGCGCGCCGGTGCTGATCCCGGTCACCAGGGTAAACTCCGGTCGGCTACCTTTCTCTGTCCATCCCGCGAGAAAACCTGCACCGAAGGCACCATTTGCACCGCCACCTGAGATGGCCAGGTAGTTGTGCTCTACACCCACGATACCCGGAATCCGTGTATGCAACTCTTCTTTCGGGATTTCGAGCTGGGCCTTCAGGTGTGACGGGTACTCGTCACCCCAGACTCTGGCGTCCTCGATGCCAGGGATGGTGGCGCGAGCACAAAGTTCTTTCGGTAAAGCCCTGTCTTTGGCCATGGCAATCCCTCTCGCTGTAAAGAAATCTTGATCGCGGGAGGAGCTTTCAGGGGCCGAAAGCCGGGTTAGTTCCGCTTACGCTGACAACCTGCGAGTGCCGCCAGAAAGTAGCTGATTTGCCGGTATCAACGCACTTGCAACCGCTTATACCATGCGGTCTGTCACAGACGGAAACGGTCACTTGAATTCATAGCGGATGGATGCGGCGATCACATGCACGTCGTAGTCCTGGGTTTCGGCGCCGAGACCCAGCACCGTCGGCAGTGTGGCGACGCCGATGCCGTCCTTTGCCCAGTCATCCTCGCTGTAGTCATCGTACCAGTAGCTGAGTTTCACCGATAGATTCTCTTTCATCTTGTAGGTGCCGTGTATACGGACGCTTTTCAGTGTGGACTCGAGATCAGGGTAGTTCGGTGCATTGTCGTAATTTATCTTGCCGGTGTAATCGGAATACACCAGGTCCGTGCCAATATCCAGTTTGTCGGGAATCACGGCCCAGTTGATGCTTACACCCACGGTATGGGTCGTATTTTCGTCATCCGTGAACCAGTCGGGATTGGAAAAATTATCGCTCCCCGCCTGGTCCGACTTCAACAGGTCCCCGGTGTAGTAGGCGCTGGTTGTCAGGTTTTCATTGATCAGATAGGAGAGATCAACGGTGTAGCTGGTGCCCTTGGATTCCCTGAGACCGAGATCGGTGTTGTCGTAGTCATCATTGTGGTAATCCGCGCTCAATCCCAGGCTCAGGACGGGTATGGGGGTAATCGAAAGCGAGCCGCTTACCTTGTTTTGCTTGCGGTCAGCAAGGTTGAAAATCCGCATACGCGGATTCTGGGGCGGGGTAATCTGCGGGACGCTATCGTAATCGGAGTTACTGCGATCCGCGTAGGAATACTTGATTGAGGCATCCACGATTTCATGCGGCCTGGCCCTCAGCTCGCCCCAGACGGTCTTCTCCTGGGTATTGTTCACCTCCTGGTGGTTGCGTTCCATCCGGTTGTAGTCAAAACCCAGCGACATGTCGGTGCGATTGGACAGTCTGTAGGCTGCACTGCTACGGAACAGATGCTGTTTGAAGCTGTAGGGCAGGTTTTTCCTGGGTGTGCTTGCGTTCCACAGGTCGGTGACCACGTAATCATAGGTATTGCGGTCGGAGTCGTTATCACGGTTGCTGTAGGTGTAATTGGCATTCACCTGCAACCGGGGCAGGAAACGGGAGGAGATTCCCAGCCTGGCCAGGGTGCTGTTGACCTCACCATCCAGGTCATTGGCCGGCAGCGGACCGCCAAGATCGGGGTTGATGGTAAAGGGAAGGAAGTTCTCGTCCTGGGTCAGGCGGCCAATTGCCAGATGGGCATTCACACGGGTGTGCTGCAGCAGGCTGTATCCGAGCGTGGCGCTCAGCTTGTGGTATTTATTGTCCGGGGGCTCTGCATATTGCCCGTATCCATTGGGGGCGGACGTGTTGACATAGGGGTTCTGCCATACCTGGCCTCGATCCTTGTCCTGTTTGAAGAAGGAGCCGTCATAGGCGAGCTGTGCCTGCAGCTTCTTGCCCGTGTAGCCGATGCCGAGTCCCAGTTCGTTCGTCTGGTACTCGAAGGGGGCCGGAAGGATGGAGGTTTCGGTGAAGCCGAATGTGGCACCCGTATCCTGTGTTCCGTCTTTCTTTTCATGCATCAGGTGCGCTGTGAATTCCCACTTCCTGAAGGGCCGATAGGAATAGTCTGCCTGCAGGCGCTTGCGCTCGGTCTTGATGGTCACATCCTTGAGATTCTGCCGCAGGGTCGCCATGTCCTGCGTTTTGGCGGCAGGCACCCAATTCGGGGGGAGAAACAGGCGGGAGCCATCACGGCCACGAAACGGGCTGGAGGTGGTGTCGTCATTGAAGCTGGGAAGCTGGTCATATTCCAGAAATAACTCGTGTTTCCCGTACTTGCCTCCCTCGATCTGAACGTCACGTGAGTCGAGACCAATGTTCCTGCCACGGATCTCGAAATAACGGCCATCTTCTCCCTGGTGTTTGAGGTGTCCGCTGGCATTCCCGAACGCACCTTCGTCTTTCAGGCCGGTGTAGCGCCCGAACTTGTAGGAATCCTCGCTCTGGTAACCGATACCTGGCTCAACCCAGCCTTCAGTTCCCGTGTAGTCGGGACAGTATTTACACTTCCAGCCTTCCCAGGGCACAGCGGTAGCCGGTTCTTCGGCGGCGGCCGGTAATAGATATGCCGAGAAAATCAGGAACAATCCGCCAGATTTGAGTAGTGCGTTGCCGATCATGGTTCCCCCCTTGCATAATGGTTCGCGCAGCCAGTGGCGTCAGACTGGAATGGTCTTTTTAGTATCCAGACTGATACCGCATGCGCTCTCTCAGCATCATCTCGTCAGTTTTACCCCTGACGGGTGATTGGAGCCGTGGACCTGGAAGTGGCAGTTGAGACAGCCCTTGATCACCACGAACGGATTTCTGGAGCTTGCAGCGGAGCCGTCAGCATTGATGCTTGGGTGTCCGCGCTGAGAGTGGCATTGCTGGCATAATTGCGGTGGACGTTTCTTCAAAAGAGATGGTTGATTCGAGCCGTGTGGCCGATGACAGAGTCCACAGTCTTCCGCTGCCGGTGCATGCTCCCAGAGAAAGGGGCCCCGCCATTCCGCATGGCAGCCGGTGCAGGTCTCGCGTAGAGTAGCCTTGACGAGTCGATCCGAGCCATCATCACCATGCGGGTCGTGGCAGGCAGTGCATGTCATTTTCCCTTCGCGCACGGGGTGGTGCGAACTTTGATAGAACTGTGCTCTCTGGGAGAGGTGACACTGATAGCAGACATCGGGTTGTTGATCCCGGTCCAGTACCGGATCATGCGAGACGTGAATCTGATGGCAACTGGCACAGGCTACATCACTGGTCTCGTGCAGGCTGCCAATCCACTCGATCCGCTGGTGATTCTCGTGACATTCGAGACATTTGCGGTTTTGCTCCTTGACCGGTGTCCAGCTGTCCTTGCCGAAGTTAAGGATCGGTGCCCTGGTTTCTCCGCTCCGGAGGCGTTTCCCATGTTCACCGCCGGGTCCGTGGCAGGCCTCGCACTGCAAGCCCGCGAACGGTGTGCGTTCGTCGGTGGTAATGGCGTGCCTGGTCTTGAAAATCGGGAATACGGGGTACTCATTGTCCTCGTCATGGCACTTGAGGCAGGTATCCGCACCGCGCTTGGTATATTCACCCTGTTCGACGGCCTGCACCGCGGCTCCGGCATCCTCAAGGGTCATAGCGGTCTCGGGTTCCCCGGCCTGTAACAGTGGTGCCGTTGCCCACATCATCGCCAGGATAATTAACCCCCCAAATCTTCCAAGCGCGCTTTTCACCATCATACTGTTCTCTCGAAGGGAAACCGGTAGCTATTCTCTGTGGTGTTGGTTTATGACTATTTTGCTGCCGTATGTTGACATACATTAATTCTGCCGTCGAGCATAGGCCGGTCTGTGTTGCATCGGCACCGGAGAAAACAGGGACTTGCCCGCCCTGCTGCAAGGCCGGGGGACACGGGCGAGATGGTCATAATTCGGGATCTTGTGTGCTGCCACCCGATCCGCAAGACGGCGACAAATTCCTTTACCACCAGCCAGGATCGCGCCGGATCCCCCCGAACATTGATTTACGCCGGTATTTGGGTACGATGACCACGTGGTAACGGCAATCCTGCTTTACATCAGCCTGGTGTTGCCTTTTCTCATCCCGATTTTTCCTCTTGTCCGGACCTTGGCAGGCCAGGCTCGAGGCTAAATCTTTTGCCTCACCTGCAATTCCGGGCACGGTACAGCCTGCGATTTTCGCACTGCCATAGTCGGTGTAGCAGTCGATTTATGCAAACATTAACCAAAATTTTACTTACCGTTCATAAATCAGCTCTGGCGGTTATCACGCTGCTGATACTGGTCAAATCAATTTTTCATTTAAGTTCCGGTTATGATTTTTTGTGGTATCACCTTCCACGTGGACTACTTGTCTTTAACCTGACGGATTTCGAACCATCACCCTATACAAAAACCATCATAGACAGCTTCCCCCCGCTAGCTGACTGGACAATAGGGTTTCTTGTTTATTCAACGGGATGGATGAACACTGCCAATACCGTGAATCTTCTGGGTGCTGGGATTGCCCTTTTCTCCATCTGGAGACTGCACAGGGATAATAAAAACATAAACTGGGTGGTGTTCCTGACAATGATCTACGGAATACCGCATTTCGTGCTGCACCTTTCAACTGGTTATGTGGACCTGTTTGGCGCTGCCGGGGTACTCATGGCATTCAGTGCCCTGGTGAAAATCAAGTATGCCGGTCACCTGGATCCCGAATCACTTTTCTGGTTTCTCCTGGGAATCGGTATTGCCTGCCTTTCGCGCTTTCAGGCGTTGCCGGTATGCGCCGTATTGATTCTTGTCTTTACCCTGGTGTTGTTCCGGGAGAAGCTTGCTTCACCCCGTAAAATAATCGGGCTGTTTCTGGTTGCAACCCTGATTGCCGGCATCTGGCCTATCCGCAATACCGTGAAATACGGAAACCCGACCTATCCCTATCGGCCACCTTTCATCAGCAAATTTATACAGTTCGAGGTAAAGCGTTCAACCGAAAGGGAACCAAGCATACAATCTCCGGAACGATTGAGCCATCTACCCAATTTCTTCCTGTTTCTAATATCGGCGTTCGAAATAAACCGCTTTTTAACAAACGAGGGGGAAGACTGGAAACCCGTGCAAACACAATATAAATGGCATCACGCCCAATGGGCAGACAAGGGGGAGAGAAATATTCATTTCCGAATGGGAGGCTGGTCGATATTTACAATAAGCATTCTATTCTGGCTCTTCGCGCTACTGTTGTTCAAATATCGTCGAATTGACGAGATCAGTATCGGCATAATCATAATTTTCATCCTGATCGGCTTGCTTCCACACAGTAACGAACTCAGATACTTCATGGCTTTTCCGCTGATGCTGAGTTTCTACCTGGTATTCTCCTGGGGAATCTTATCGAGTCGAACCCGGCAGATAGGTTCCGTTCTCCTGTTTTTATCGATGTGTTACACGGTAGTGGAGTCAAAAATCTATCATATCGATTTCAATGATATCGAGGATCTGGCCAGCCAGGAAATCAGGGATGTCTGGCAAAAATATGAAATCTCGGGGGAGGGAAAAGTAATATGCGTCCCAAACTCGGTGCATAATGGTATTTTATATACCGGGCCGGACCTGAACAGCTATCCGGTTGTAAGCAGGGATTATTGCCATTCTGTGATCGTCGAATCATCAAGCTAGACAAGCTGGGAGCCGGCCGGATCTGGTCTCGTCTCGTAATATACTTATCCTTGCGTGCCTTGAGGTGCTCTATTCCGTAAGCAGAGCCTCATGGGCTGGCCTGGTCGGAAGCAGAAACTTGCGGGCATAGTCCGGGGCGCCAGTGGGTATCTGTAGCACGCGCTTACCTGCCGCAGAGGATATGAATGTGTGTGCTGGAGAATATCTCAAATACCCGGGTGTAGGGCGAGGCCGGTGGTGATACGTGTGCTTCCTCAAAGCGCTGTCTCCGGGAACCGCCGGGCAGTAGTGCCGGACTTGCTGGAGGTGTATAAGAGCAATGCGACAGGTAGATTTCATGGGCAGGAGTCCGACTTTTTACCTTGCGCGAACATTGAGCGGGAAGGCGCGTGAGTTTATCCATCATGTCTAGCACCGGGAACCTGGACGTCATTATCAATATTGAGTCACTCGCACCACCGCTCACGGGGATCGGCTGGTACACACGCCAGATTGTATCGGGTGTTCGGCGCACACCAGAGGTAGGTCAGCTGCATTGCTTCAACAACTACAGGCTGGTTGAACCAGATAGCTCCGATACGGCAGCGCAGGGGCAACGAGCGGAAGTTGCGGGGACACAGACGCTGCGTTCCCTGGTGCGTCGGCTCCCGTTTGCCTACTCACTGCGGACCCTGGTAAGGGAGCGTTCTTTCAGGCGTATCGTTCGCGGTATTGGCCCTGCTGTCTACCACGAGCCCAATTATATCCTCAAGTCCTATGATGGGCCCTCTGTTGTGACCATCCATGACCTCTCTCATGTGCATTGGCCACAATTTCACCCGGCTGAGCGAGTAAGCCATCTGGACAAAAATCTCGCCCGCACCATTGCAAGAGCGGATCGTGTGATAACTCCCTCCGAATTCACGCGTGACGAGGTAGTATCGGTGCTGGGCATACCAC
This sequence comes from Pseudomonadota bacterium, assembly GCA_029287615.1. Classification (GTDB taxonomy): domain Bacteria; phylum Pseudomonadota; class Gammaproteobacteria; order UBA9214; family UBA9214; genus JARFQV01. The sequence goes on from JARFQV010000116.1 coordinate 10,059, forward strand.
GGGAACGGGTCACCGCCATCCACCTGGGGGTCAGCCGGGATTTTCGTCCCCGGGAAGAACAGGAGGTGCGTGCTGTACTCGAGAATTTCGGGCTGCGATTTGGAGGCTATCTGCTGGTTGTAGCCACGCTTGAACCCAGGAAGAACATTGATCGGCTGCTGGATGCCTATTGCAGGCTATCGAAGGCCGAGCGGAGCCGTTTCCCGCTGGTTCTGGTTGGGGCAAACGGGTGGCGGAGTCGGGCACTTGTCGATCGAGTGGAGAAGCTGCAGAAAAGGGGGGGGCTCAGGGCGCTTGGGTATGTCAGGTCGAGTGATCTGCCACTGCTCTATGCCGGTGCCGGAGCGTTTGCCTATCCTTCACTTTATGAAGGCTTTGGTTTACCCGCTCTCGAGGCACTGGCAAGCGGGATTCCCGTCCTGGGATCCGACACCTCGGCCATGAAGGAGGTGGTGGCGGATGCCGGCTTGCTTATCAATCCAGCAGACGTCGACAGCATCTACTCGGGACTGAGCCGTGTCCTGCTCGACGATGAATTTCGTGCGGCGGCACGCAGGAAAGGTCCTGAGAGGGCATCTGGTTTCCACTGGGACCGTTGTGTGCAGCGAACCGTGGACGTATATCGTGAAGTCATGAAATGACGGTTCGGCTGCAGGGTTTGAAAGCATGAAGGTGTTGCATGTCTACCGGACGTATTTTCCAGACACGCAGGGAGGACTGGAGGAAAGCATCAGACAAATTTGTCTGGGCACCTCGAGGCTTGGTGTGCATTGCCGGGTTCTCTCGCTTAGCCGCCGGCCCAATCCATCCATCGTTGAAAGGCCGGAGGCAGATGTCTATCGATACCCGCTAAACGCAGAAATTGCTTCCTGCGGTCTGTCCCTCGGGGCAGTTTCGGGCTTCAGGGAACTGGCGAAGTGGGCCGATGTGATTCATTTTCATTACCCGTGGCCTTTCGCAGATGTGCTGAATCTTATCGTGCCTCATTCCCGCCCCACGGTGCTTACCTATCACTCGGATATCGTCAGACAACGCGTACTGTCTTACCTCTACCGACCACTGATGAACCGGTTTCTGGGCGGAGTCGATCGGATCGTCGCGACCTCGCCCAACTATTTCGCCACCAGCCGGATACTGGCCCGACATGCCGGCAAGGTGGAAGTCATCCCCATCGGTCTGGAAAGAACGAGCTATCCTGCCGTATCGGATAGTCTGCTGGATCAGTTGCGTTCGCAGGTCGGAGAAGGGTTTTTCCTGTTTATCGGCGTGCTTCGCTACTACAAGGGCTTGCATATTCTTCTTGATGCCATGCGGGATACGGATGTCAGGCTTGTCGTAGTGGGTGCGGGCCCGGTCGAGCGGGAGTCGAAAGCACATGCCGGCAGGCTGAATCTTGACAATGTGGTATTCCTCGGTCATGTGCGGGACGAAGAAAAGGTCGGGCTAATCAGGCTCTCGAGGGCCATCATCTTCCCTTCCTATCTCCGTGCGGAGGCATTTGGACTGGCTCTGGTAGAAGGCGCCATGTATGGTAAGCCTTTGATATCCACCGAACTCGGTACTGGTGTCAACTATGTGAACATAGACGGGGAAACAGGAATAGTGGTGTCTCCAGGCGATCCGGATGCATTGAGAAATGCCATGGAACGTCTGGCTATGGACCCTGCTGCAGCACAGCGCCTGGGCGATGGTGCCCGTGCACGTTATGAAGCACTTCTGACGGCCGAACGAATGGCGCAAAGCTATGTAGCGATTTATTCCGGTCTTCCGGGCTTGTACAAAAAAACATGAAACAGAACCGGAGCTGAATTGTGATGTCACATTTCCCGGTCACATGAACGAATCGATAATACCAGGGAACGCAGATGATTAAGGCTGTCTACCGGTATCGCGGGTTTATCTGGTCAGCAATAAAATCCGATTTCAGAACGCGGTTTGCCAGAAGCAGGTTTGGCACATTCTGGGCACTGTTTAATCCACTGGCGCTGGTGCTGATGTATTCGATAGTGCTTTCGGCAGTGCTGTCTGCGAAGCTGCCCGGTATAGATAACCGCTACAGTTATGCGATTTATCTTATGGCAGGTTTGTTGCCATGGTCGTTGTTTGCAGAAGTAGTAACCCGATGTCTCACGGTCTTCATCGAAAATGCAAATACGATGAAGAAACTGGTTTTTCCCAAGATCTGTCTGCCAATAATCATATCGGGCATTGTACTTGTGAATGGTCTGATACTGCTTGCAGCAATGATTGCGGCATTTGTCGTCATGGATCATGCGCTGACATCGCAGTTCTTGTGGTTACCGTTCCTGATGCTGGTAACTGTCGGGATGGGGCTTGGGGTCGGTCTTATCCTCGGTCTGCTGAACGTATTTGCGCGCGATATAGGACAGATAATACCAATCGCATTGCAGTTTGTTTTCTGGTTCACGCCTATTGTGTATATGGTGGAAATCATACCTGAATCCTACCGGCATTTGATGAACTGGAATCCGGTTTATCTCCTGATAGACAACTTTCACAATATAATGGTTTTTGGTGGCGGACCTGACTGGGAAATGCTCATCAAGGCCGGTTTCTTTATCGCGATACTGCTGACATTCTCCTTCTATGTTTTCAGGAGAGCGAGTGCGGAAATGGTGGATATGCTATGAGTGGCTGCATACAGGTACAGAAATTATGCAAGACATTCAAAAGCTATAATAGCGAGATGCAACGGTTTGCGTCGTGGTTTGGATTGCGTGTCCGTGCCAGAGATGAGCATACGGTGATAAACAATATTTCTTTTAGTGTTAATCCCGGGGAGGCGGTTGGAATCATAGGCCAGAACGGGGCAGGGAAAAGTACCCTGCTGAAACTGATCACCGGTACGCTGCGGCCGACAGCCGGTTCAGTATCGATACAGGGACATGTTGCTGCGATCTTGGAGCTTGGAATGGGTTTCCATCCGGAACTGACCGGAAGACAGAATCTGTTGCAGGCGGGAGGACTGATGGGATTCAGTCAACGGGAGCTTGCCGGTGTAATGGACGAAATGGAGGTCTTTGCGGAGATTGGAGACTTTTTCGAGCAACCCGTGCGGACCTATTCCAGTGGCATGCAGATGCGCCTTGCCTTCAGTCTGGCTACGGCCTTTCGCCCCGACGTGTTGATAATCGATGAGGCCCTGTCGGTAGGTGACACCTATTTCAGGCATAAATCCATCGATCGCATTCGCAAGTACAAGGACCAGGGTACGACCCTGCTCTTTGTGTCACATGACCCGGGAGCGGTAAAAACACTTTGTAACCGTGCATTGCTACTGGAAGAAGGGATCCTGATCAAGGATGGCGCCCCTGACAGTATACTGGATTACTACAACGCAGTAATTGCCAGAAAAGAAAAAGAGATGGAAATACGACAATACGAGACATTACAGGGAAAGTTATCCACTCGCAGCGGAAATGCGAAAGCGCAGTTTGTTGGAGTAGAAATACTGGATATGTCCGGTAAACAGGCCAGGGCATTCAGGGTTGGAGATGAGGCGGTGATACGATGCAAAATCAGGTATAACGAGGATATCGAAAATGCAACGGTGGGTATCAAGCTGCGAGACCGGCTGGGTAATGATGTTTTCGGTACGAATACCTTCCACCTGCAGCACAACATATCCTCGCTGCAAGGTGAAGTCTGGGTGGATTTCAGCCTGATTCTGAACCTGGGTTACGGTAATTATTCAGTTACCGTGGCGTCTCATACAATAGACAAGCATATCGAGGACAGCCATGACTGGTGGGATCAGGCTGCGGTATTCCAGATTGTCCCCGGTGACAATTATCCGTTCGTTGGAGTTTCCTATTTGCCTGCTGTGGTGAGCTCACGCATTCATGAAATAAACTAGACACATGAACAAGCAAGAAATCCCAATGATGGACATCGATGTGTTGATGTCCCGAATTCGTGAGGAAGTTGCGCGAAGAAAACAACTTGAAAGCACTCAACAATCAAGTGATACGAATTCTCCCACGGTTGCCGAATCACCGCCCATCAACACCAGGCAGGCAAGGCATGAAACATCACACGCACGTATGCCGGATTTATCACCGCCGTTCGTTCCTAAAAAAAACTATGTGCTTGATGATTTCCTGGTGTTTCATGATGAACTGTTTGTCAAGAATGCGTATCAGGGGATACTGCTGAGAGAAGCTGATCCCGGTGGGCTGGAAAACTATCTGACCCGTCTGCGAGACGGTTTGTCAAACAAGGTGGATATTCTGGGTAGCTTACGTTACTCACGGGAAGGGCGTAATCATGCAGTCAAGGTCAAGGGTTTGCTGCATCGCTACCTGTGGCAACGTGCAACGCGTATACCTGTAATTGGATATCTGCTGCTATCGCTAAAAACGCTCCTGCGGACACCTGTTCTGGCCGGTAATCTGCAACATCTGGATGCACACTTCCACTATTCTCTGAATACCCTCCGGCAATATCTGAATAATGCAATCACTGAAACAGATGATTCCCTGGAGCGTCTTGAATCATCTCTGGATGAGCTGAACAAAAGAATCAACCAACTGGAGGCTGATCAGAAAGTTCTTCTGGGTAGCAGGCTGGATGAGATGGAGGAAAGGCTGAGCGGTTTGAATGAGGAGCAGAATAATATCCTCAATAGCAGGATGGATGAATTGAGGGTGAATATAAGGCGCCTGGAGGAAGAGCAGGACATTCTGCTGGATAGCAAACTGGATAAGCTGGAGGGAATAATCAGCGCCCTTGAGGAAGAGCAGGGCAATCTGCGGAATGAGCATGCACGAATGCGGAATTCAGAAAGGGATGACAAGGATATTCGCAATCAGCTAGTAGTCCAGCAACGTCTTTTTCTCGAGATGCAACGGCGTATGGATACGATGCGTAATCGGGAAAAGCCCCGCTACCCGGCAAACGAGCAGGCGCAGAAGCAAGTATTTGCCGGGGAAGAAGATCATTTGCTCGACGCATTTTACGTATCGTTCGAGGATAAATTCAGGGGCACAAGAGAAGATATAAAGAAGCGTTCAGAATATTACCTGCAGGCGGTAAGGGATGCCAATGCAGGAACAGCGGATGCACCGGTGCTTGATATAGGTTGTGGTCGCGGCGAGTGGCTGGAGTTGCTGAAGGACAATGCCCTGCATGCCAGGGGCGTGGAAGTAAACAGGGTTATGATCGCAGAATCAAGAAAACATGGTATTGAAGTCATTGAAGCCGAGGCAGGCGAATATCTTCGTGGTCTTGCAACGGATTCGATTGGTGCAGTGACTGCTATACATGTTATCGAGCATATATCTTTTAGAAATCTGATAGCGCTTTTCGATGAAGTGGTGCGAATTCTTAGGCCGGGAGGCATCGCCATATTCGAAACACCGAATCCCGAGAACATCATCGTCGGATCGTGCAGCTTTTATACGGACCCGAGCCATATTCAACCCCTGCCCCCGGAAATGCTGAAGTTCGTGCTGGAACAAAGAGGCTTCGCCGATGTTTCGATACATCGCCTGCGCGAGACAGAGTCTTTCTCTGGTGATAAAAGTACAAGTACTCTTGATGCAGATCTTGGAAGGCTTCTCTACGGTCCACGGGATTATGCAGTGATCGGAAGCAAGCTTTGAGATTCAGCAATCATCGTCACATTACCCGAATAAAAAAGTAGATTTTTCGATGAGAAATAAAATTGCGGTACTGGCTACAGGATCGTCCAGTGGCGAGACTGGAGGTGCCGAGCGATTCTATGGGGGACTTCGCAACTCGCTTGCTGATCGGGGTGTTGATGCTGACATTGTTACCGTCGTTAGTGATGAATCCAGTTTCGAGGCGATAGAAGAAACATATCTCAGATTCTATGATCTGGATATGAGTGAATTTGATGGTGTCATATCTACAAAAGCTCCGGCTTATCTGGTCAGGCACCCGAATCATGTCTGTTACCTGCAACATACCATGAGGGTGTTTTACGACATGTTCGATCTGGAGTTCCCGCGACCTGATTCCGGGCTGCAAGCACAGAGAGCGCTTATCCAGCAACTGGATACAGCGGCGCTACAGTGTCCTCGAACCCGGAGCAGGTTTGTCATTGGAAAACAGGTAAGGGATCGCCTGCGAGAATATAATGGCCTGGATGCAGAAGTACTGTACCAGGCATCCAATATGACTGGCTTTGCGTGCAGGGACTATGACTATATATTCATGCCCGGCAGGCTTCACCGGTGGAAAAGGGTTTCATTGGTAATTGAGGCTATGCGCTATGTAGGTACGCCCGTCAGACTGATCATCTCGGGTTGTGGTGAAGATGAAAACGTTCTCAGGAAAATGGCCAATGGTGATACACGCATTGCGTTTGTCGGTAGGGTCACCGATGAGCAATTATTGAGTTTGTATGCTGATGCACTGGTAGTACCGTTTGTTCCGATTCGTGAAGATTTCGGACTGGTTACTCTGGAGGCCTTTCGCAGTCACAAGCCTGTGATTACCTGCAGGGATTCCGGCGAGCCGGCGAATATAGTGAAAGATGGAATCAGTGGATATGTATGCGACCCCGACCCGGTAAAGATTGCACAATGCATAGAGGAACTATACAAAAACCCCGGCAAGGCGGTAACAATGGGCAGGGCGGGTGCTGAATCCATAGCAGACATCACCTGGGACAAGGTGGCTGCAAGGCTGATTACCGCACTGGGATATTGAGACGGTTTCCAGTGATGTTGACAAGTTACTGCATCGGAAGTAACGGTGATGATTCTGCATCCATCGCGTGGACGAGATCGGCGGACGAGATTGTTGCAAAATCACTTACGGCCTGTTTGTGATACAACGGTAACAGAAATCTGCTATAAAACACCGGATACCTTGTTGCTGACACAGGTATTCGAGGAACTCTCCCCGATCGTGCGTATCATGTGATGTGCAATTTTCGACCACCCATTCATGCGTACATATCGCCTTGTACGGTAACGCAGGCCGGATGAAATAACCGGACTGGACAGAACGTTGGCCAATCCAGTAGCCAAAACGGCTGGCTGTGGTGCGAGGATCTTGTATGTGCTTTCCGAGGTTTCGCTAAATACCTTTGCCATCGTCGTCAGAACCGGGCGTTGGCTAGCCAGTGCGATATGCAGGGAACCACTCGCACCTTCATCGCTCGGGTAGTACGGTAACGCGATGACGCTGGCGGCATGAAGTATGCTAACGACCTCATCGGCCTCGAGAAAATCGGTTCTGATGACGACATGTGGATCATGATCGAGACCCAACCTGCTCAGCTTGTCTTTGCATTTCGTCAAATACTGGCCGGAGTCTGGTGACGGATATAGCGCTGTCAGTGCCAGCAGAGAGAGGTTCGGATGAAGGAGGCGCAGATTGGCATAGGCTTCAATGAGTTCAAGCAGGCCCTTGTGGGGTCGCAGAAAGCCGAATGTGGCAACCACGGGTGAACCGGTGATTCCATGTCGGTGACGTGCTAACTGCTCGTCTTCATCATCAATTTCGAGAATGCCATGAGGAATGTGCTCGATGCATGTGCATCCGGCCGATTGCAGGCTTCGATGCTCATCGGTACTGTGTACAATGAGCGTGGCACCCAGATCACACAAACGAGCCAGATACACCGGCTTGATCTCACGAGAATTGTGCAGCGTGATAGTTACCGCAATACCCGCACCATGGCAGGCTTCTACAATGTCAGCGAGTTTTTGTACGGAAAAAAATACGGGATGGTATTGAATGCTGAGTTTCATGTAAGCAGCGCGACTGCATGTCCTCGCGATCGCAGCAGGCGACAGTTCCTCTATCAGTTGCAGTTCTGAAACCGCCATGCTCCCCGTGAATCTGGATGTATCGATGACGGTCAAACCGATTTCCTGATCAAGACTGATGAGGCCGGTGTTCAGCTTTTCCTTGCGCAGGGCATCACAAAGGTGCCTCGAATACTCGGCAATTCCGCATCTGGTATTCCATGTCGACAGAAATGCGATCGATTGCGTTTTATCCAGTTGTATGGTCTTTGGATTCAGTTCTTCTGCGCCTGTATCACCCGAATGCACCATGGGCGTGTGTGCCGTAGCTGGAGTTTGCCTTGCGTGCAAATCACTGTGTAACAAGACCCCCAGTTCCGGAGAAATGCGCTCCCAGGCAAAATCCTTTTCGGCCCTCTGTCTGGCATATTGTCCGATCATGCGGGCACGTACAGGATCGGACGTAATTTCGCGTAATGCCTGCGGGAAGCCTTCCGATGATGCGATAATGAATTCCTCCCGCTCACCGGCCTGGATGCCGCGTGCACCGACTGCTGTTGTTACCACGGGTAATCCGGCTGCAAGATAATCAAACATTTTGATGTTCGTGCCTGATCCCGAGAACATGGGGTTGATGGCCGAATCGGACGCAGCCAGGAGCATGTCCTTATCCTGCTGTGCAAATGGCCCGACCAGACGAACATTGGCAGGGAGATGGCTTTTTCGTCGCTGAATATCGTCGCTTTCGGTTACGCTGCCGCAAAGCAGGAATGTCAGTTCCGGTACAGCCGGTGCCAGTTTGTCGATAATGAAGCACGCGCCTTCAACATTCGGTCCATATGCCGAACCGACAAATATGGTAGCGTTTCCTTCGACCTCCAGGGAAGATTTGGCCTGTTCGGACCGGGATTCGCTGGCTGGCTTGATTTCATCGATGAAAACGCCGTTCGGGATGACGTTGATGCGCGAAGCATCGATCTCGTATACATGCTCGAATAACCTGGCATCTTCTGCTGAACAGGCGAGCACACGGTCTGCACGATGTACAAGTTCATACTCAAGGCTTACCACATGCTTGGCTATTTCGGTCCCGACGTAATCGTCCTCGTATAATTCGGTGCGCAAGAAGCCCTCTACATTGTGCGAATCGTAAATGATGAGCTGCCTCTTGTCGTCAAGAACATCACGGGCAACGGGGTATGCCCAGGGGTGGGAGAATATGACAACATCAGCGTTTTGTGCGCGACGGCGAACCTCGTTGCAGTAACGAGGCGAACTGAATGTCATCCAGTCAAATGTGATATCGATGACATTGCGCCCGCCAGCCAGTACTTTCCACCACTCGGAAAGTGTAAAGTGCTGGTCGGACAGTGGCAGCAGGATTTCCTGCAGGGAAGGGGTAAGTTTGTTGTGCCGGGGTTTCGGTCCCCGCCAGTCGTATGTTCCGACGTAGGTCGTCGAAAATTCCTTCCCAAGATTGTGGTATAGCCCAAGTAGTCTGAGGCGGCCACCTCCCACGGCCGGTGTAATCGGTTGCATGTCGACAACGACCACTTTTGTGAAATCATGCATAACAATCAACGCCTCGGACAATCGGGACTATACCGCTGCTTCGTGGTACACAGGTGCCA
>JARFQV010000169.1 GCA_029287615.1 Pseudomonadota bacterium
TCGATCTTTAGCTCTTCAGCGGATGCCATCATGCGAATAGCGTCCTCCAGGTCGATTTGATCGGGATTCTCATTGTTCTGCTGTTGAAGGGTTTGCACCAGTTCCTCCTGCTCCAGGGTGAAATAATAGCCGTCGCCGTCCTGGATATAAGCGGCCCAGGGGACGAATTTTGTCAGCGGGAAAAGCTGATCGGGTCGTGGCGAGATATCGATATTCAGCCCGGCAATGAACAAAACCTTCTTGCCTTTATAGGCATGCTCCTTGACGATAGTACGGAAGGTGCGGTCGAATTCTATCTGGGCGGTGATCTGGGCAGCCAGTAGAGAGGATGAATTCGAGGTGACGATTTGCGGCATGAAGTTGATCAGATTATGTTCCAGGTGATGCGCACCTTCTTCCATCTGAGGAATATCACGCTGATAATAAAACATGTCCGCGGTCAGGTGGGCACCGATTGACTGCGGAGTGATACCATTGAAAGCCATCTCTCCCATTCTGTCGACAAACTCCTGCGCCGGTGAATAGACTTTCGCCGTACTCAGTATCTTCAATGGGGCGGGCTGTCCCCCCGTATCGGTAGCGATAAGCTTCTCCAGACGAAGTAACAGGCTATTGTCGCGGTCCCGGCGCAACAACTGGTTATCGACGATGATTATTTTTTGCCCGTCTTCGTTATGCAGCAAGATGTTTTGGCGGGCAAAATCATATTCGTTCTTATACCAGGAAATCACCTGGTGAATCTTCCCGCAGCTCGAGCTGCATTCCATTTGGGTGGTCTGGGCTCGCCGATACGTGCCGAACACCCGGTTTTCCGGGTCGTAGCCTACGTGACTGGCTTGCATGATGAGCATATCCTGACCGTGGGCGGCGTGGGGGCCATGCCTGTCTGTGGCGACGATTCCACCGACCACACCATGATTGAACGGGAAGGTGCCGAAGTGTTTGGCGATCATTATAATGGGGTAGCCTTGGCTTTCATCGGAACAAAATGCACGCGATGGCATGATTTTTCCGGGGGTGAAACCCAGCGATTTGCACCAGTTGTAGAGACGGGGGACAAACACATTGTAACGCATCATCATGTCATGGATCGGGAAGCCTCCAGCGTGTTCCACTGTGCTCGTAACAAATTCTGGCATTGGGTTTTCCCAGGGTAATCGTAAAAAACACGTATTTATATTCCGGATTATACTGAATTGCGCACACTTGTCCTGCCCGACGGGATGGCTCGCCAATAAAGTAAGCGGCCACGTCCCTGTAGCCGTAACGTGCATCGCCTATCAGATACCTGGTCAGGCAGTTGAACGATGTTTCGTCAGCCAGCCGACCCTCAGCGGTCAGATAAAAAAGCACGAGGAGGAGCTGGGCGTCATACTTTTTGAACGCACCAAACGTTCAGTGCAGACCACAAACCTGGTTGAAAGCATCGTCGAATGTGCAAAGCGGGTCTTGGAGCAGGTTGATGGGCTGCGCCAGCTGGCACACTCGCATCAGGATCCTTTGCTTGGGCCCTTGCGCATGGGTGCGATTCCGACTTTAAGTCCTTACCTGATGCCTCTCATACTCAAGCCGCTGAAAAATCGCTATCCACAGATGAATCTGGTGCTGTCCGAAGAACTCACCGACACTTTACTCAACCGTTTGGATAAACATGAAATTGACGCTGCGCTGCTGGCTTCACCGGTCGATGAGCCGGAGTTCGAAAGTATCCCGTTGTTTGATGAACCGTTCTGGTTGATTCATCCACGAAACCATCGGCTTGCCGACAAGAAAAAAATTATCCAGGCGGATCTGGATGGGGCGGATCTGCTCCTGCTGGCAGAGGGCCATTGTCTGGCAGAACAGGCGATGGCCGTTTGTCATATGCAGGAGCGCGGTGTTCAAGGTGATATGGCCGACTTGCGCGCTGCCAGTCTCGAGACGCTGCTGCAGATGGTAGTGGCGGGATTTGGCAGCACTTTGTTGCCTGCGCTGGCTTTGAGGGCAGTGTCAGCTCGGGACAGAGGGATCATTGCATGACAACTGACGCTGCCGGATACCTGTCGCCGGGTATCGTTGGTATTCCGCCGCAGTTTTCGCCGTCATCAGGCGCTTAAAGCCTTTGCCAAGGTGGTATTTGCGAATCTGCCTGATACAGTGACTTCTCTGCACCCTGGCGGATGATCGGATTGGCGAACGCGCTCATGGGATTCCGGGATATGGGTGCCGTCCGTTTTTGTGGTAGCCTCTAGCAGATGAAAGAAAAACCGCAGCAGGTAACCCATGCGTAAGCAGATAATTCCACCGGGTGTGCAAGGCATGTCATCTGCCGATGATCAGGGTTGGCTTGATGTGGAAAACCTGGCGCAGGTAGAGCTGACATCCGAGGATGCGGCACATCCGATCGAGTCGGCACTGATACTCAATCCAGGGCCTGGCTGGCGTGCGCAACAACCCGGCGAGCAGACAATCCGCCTGCTGTTCGATAACCCGCTCAGGATCAGTCGGATTCACCTGGTGTTTCAGGAAGATGAGCGGGAGCGTACGCAGGAATTCGTGCTGCGTTGGTCCCCGGATCCCGGGGGCTCCGGTCGGGAGATTGTACGTCAA
>JARFQV010000245.1 GCA_029287615.1 Pseudomonadota bacterium
AGATGTGTATAAGAGACAGTGGAGAGATGTCTCACGGGCTCCCCCATGAATGTATCCAATGCAGGCCCCAACCTGGACCTGATATGAGACGCAAGAAATCAACCAGGCACCTCCCCAAGAGGATGCACATGAAGGGGCCGGTGTACTACTACACCCCATACGTTGATGGGAAAGTGAAGTGGATCCGGTTATCCAGGGACTACGCCACTGCGATAAGGATGTGGGCTGAATATGAGAATGAGCCCGAGAAAGCAGATGACGGCACGGTTGCATCAGCTATTAAGCGCTACCTTCGAGAGTGTCTATCGGACAAGGCAGAGCGCACTAGGGCCGACTACAAAAGATACAGCGAGAGGTTGATCAAGGTCTTCGGGCACATGCAGCTGCGCGAGGTTAAGTCAAGTCACATCGCTATGTTCCTGGACAGGAGCAAGGCCAAGGTTACTGCGAACAGGCACATCGCCATGTTCTCTTCGGTGTACGCGATGGCGCTCAGGTGGGGGCTGTGCGAGGTCAACCCTATTCTCGGTGTTCGGCGCAACAAGGAAAAGGCCAGAGACCGATACATCACCGATGAGGAGCTGAGCAAGATCAGAGATGCAGCAATGCCTCAGATGAGGTTGATCATCGACCTGGCCCTCATTACCGGGCTCCGCCGAGGGGACATCGTAGGACTCCGTAGAAGGCACTGTACCAAGGATGGCCTGGAGGTGCAGATCAACAAGACCGGCCAGAAGGTAATCTTCTCGTGGACTCCTGAGCTGCGCTCGATCATTGATCAGTGCGAGGGAAAGGATTATCTGTGGATCGGTCGGTATGGTAAGCCGCTGTCGGATGCCGGTGTCAGCTGCGGCTGGGGACGCGCTGTCAAGAAGGCTCGGGTTGTCGATGCACACTTCCACGATCTACGTGCCAGGGCCATTACGCAGGCCAAGCGCAGGGGTGGAATCGATTACGCGCAGGCGCTGGCAGCGCACAGCACATCGGAAATGACGGAGCGATACATACGCAACAGAGAGGTAGTAAAGATCGATCCACTTTAGAAGGATGTCCGGTTTTTTAGAAGACATCTCCGTAAGGCTATGTAATGTATGGATTATAACTGACGCCAATCTGACACCTTATCCGTTATCTCCATGAAAGGCATCATATATTTGCTGGGCAAGCCTGCGTTTGATCCCCTTGACCATGACCAGGTCATCCACACCCGCCCTGGCAACTTCCCGCAAGCCACCAAATTGCTGCAACAGTTGCTGACGGCGCTTCGGTCCCACACCCTCGATCTGCTCCAGCGCGGATGTGGTGCGGGCCTTTGCCCGGCGCTGGCGATGTCCTGTGATGGCAAAACGGTGCGCCTCGTCCCTGACTTGCTGGATGAGGTGTAATGCGGGTGCGTCCGCCGGCAGGCGAACCGGCGGTGCGGGTTCGGGGAAGTGCAGTTCCTCCATGCCCGCCTTGCGTTCCGGACCCTTGGCGATACCGATGATCCGCACGCTGCTTATCTGCAATTCATCCAGCACACGAACCGCAGAAGAAACCTGCCCCTTGCCGCCATCGATGAGCAACAGATCAGGCAACTTGCCCTCCTGTTTCTGCAGTCGTCTGAAACGGCGGGTCAGCGCCTGTTCCATGGCATGGTAATCATCGCCAGCCTGTACGCCCTCGATATTGAAGCGGCGGTAATCCGCCTTCACCGGACCTTCGATACCGAAGACCACACAGGAGGCAACGGTAGCTTCGCCACGAGTGTGACTGATATCAAAACACTCAATACGCTCCGGCATACGATCCAGTCCCAGATGCTGTTGCAATGACTCCATCCTCCTCAGAACCCCCGATCTGCTTTGCAGTCGTGACTGCAGGGCGTGTTCGGCATTGGTGATCGCCATCCTGACCCAGTGCGCACGATCGCCGCGCACCCGGGAGCGAAGTTCCACGGGATGACCGGCCTGCTTGCCTAATACTTCAGCCAGTAGATCGCGATCGGGAAGGTCAGCATTCAGGAGTATCTCTGCTGGTATCGGTTTTCCGAGGTAATGCTGGGACAAAAATGCGCTCAGGACCTCCTCCACAGTCGTCTCTTCAGGCACCCTCGGGAAAAATGCAGCATTGCCAAGATTTCGCCCGCCGCGGATATAAAAAACCTGGACACAGGCCTTGCCTCCTTTCATTATCCCGGCAACGATATCAAGATCTCCTGCTACCCCGCTCACATACTGCTTTTGCTGAATATGGTGCAGTATTGCAATCTGGTCCCGGTACTCAGCAGCCCGTTCATAGTCAAGGCGCCTGGCCGCAGCCTCCATCCTGCTGCCCAGGTCATCGATCACAGCTCTACTTCTGCCTTCCAGAAACATGATGGTATGCCGGACATCCTCTGCATATTGTTCAGCAGAGACCAGTTCCACACAGGGTGCAGTACAGCGCTTGATCTGATATTGCAGGCAGGGACGCGAGCGGTTTCGGAAAAAGCTGTCCTGGCACTGGCGTATCCTGAACAGCTTTTGCAGGAGATTCAGACTCTCACGGACGGACCCTGCGCTGGGGTATGGACCGAAATAGCGTCCCTTGCGATTGCGGGCTCCCCGATGAAAGGCAAGCCTGGGATAGTCCTGGTCTGTTGTGAGGTAAATATACGGGTAGCTCTTGTCATCACGAAGCAGGATATTATAGCGGGGCTTGTCTGACTTGATCAGGTTATTCTCAAGCAGCAGGGCCTCCCCTTCCGTTTGTGTTACGGTTACCTCTACCGACACTGTTTGCTGTATCAGTGCTCGTGTCTTGACACTCAGCCCGCTTTTTCTGAAATAACTGGAAACCCTGGATTTCAGGTTCTTTGCCTTGCCCACATAGAGTACTTTTCCGTCTCTGTCCATCATCCGGTAGACTCCGGGCCGGATAGTAAGGGTACGGAGGAATTCCCTGTGATCAAATGGCGCCCGAAGCTGGCCATTTTCCGTATCGTCATCTGCAGGATTCTTTACCGACATTGCCGTGGCTGATCCAGCAGCCTCGCTGCCTTTTTAAAAACCTGCCGGAACATGGCAGGTGTCAGGCGCTTTGTCTGTGTGTTGTACCGACTGCAATGGTAGGAATCAATCAGCCGGCATGATCCCGGTAGGACATGCACCCTGCCGTGTTCAAACGGATAGGCAGACAATCGGACAGCACTGGCGCGAAGCACCGCATCGTGCGCTATCTTTCCAAGTGCCACAATTACTGCATCTTCAGGCAGTGTTGAAAGCTCGGCAAGCAAAAAGGAATTACAGGCCTTGATCTCATCGAGTACCGGCTTGTTCGCCGGAGGCAGGCACTTGACCGCATTGGTAATACGACAGTCATGCAGTGTCAGGCCATCATTGACTGATTCCGAAACCGGCCCGCTACTGAATCCGAAATCATAAAGGGTCTGATAGAGCAGGATACCGGCGTAATCGCCTGTAAACGGCCTGCCTGTTGCATTGGCTCCGTGCATCCCGGGAGCAAGCCCGACGATCAGAAGCCGGCCATTTTCATCCCCAAAGGGAGGAACAGGACGCGCATGATAGTCGGGGTATTTGTTGCCCGTCTGATCCAGAAACACAGCCAATCTCGGGCAACGTCGACAATCCGGATCGAATATCAGGTCTTCAGTCATGAATATCCACTACCTCGTATCTTCCTGTGCCAACCTCCAGCCGTATTATTTCATGTGTGTTGGTATTTGCGATATACGACCTGAAACCGGCTGGAATGACCCGGGGTTATCAACTATCCTGATCAAGCATATCTATAATATACTTTAAATATAAACAATAACTATATGTTTTTATAATAATAATAATAAGATTACTCTTGTGTGGAGCCAGGTTGGTGCACCCATCATGCCCATGTCCGGATGGATCTCATGAATACCAGGGCGCGACGCCATCAGGCGTGCAGGGGTTATTCTAGCAGGAGGGAATTATAGCCGGCGTGCGTCAGCTGGCAATGTCGATCAATCCATGCCGCAAGACAAGATGCAGCAGTGCCACCTCTGTACGAACCCCGAATTTATGGCGAAGCCTTGTACGATAGCTGTTAACGGTCTTCTGGCTAAGGGAGAGACGCCTGGATATTTCGAGTCCATCATAACCATGACTGACGAGCAATAAAACCTGGAATTCCCTTTCTGATAATGAGTCGAATGGGGACGATAATGGATGGGATGATCGCTGCTGGATCAGTTCGTGACTGATACATCGCTGACCCGCGGAAACAGTCCTCATTGCAGCGAGCAGATCATCCACAGAACATTTCTTGCTCAGATATCCCGCGATACCCGTACTGATGAGACGTTCGGCAACGGTAACATCACCGCCTGAGCACATCACAATCATCTTTACATCGGGAAATTTCTGGAGAAATATCTTTATATCATCCAGAATCGCTGTACAGGGTGATGTGCTATCCATGAGCACAACATCGGGTTGTTGCAGATTCGCTGACCGGATCGCTTCATTACAGTTGCCGACATCATCGGTGACGTAAAACTGTTCCTCGAGATCCAGAATGCGACGTATGCCGGTACGTACCAGTTTGTGTTCGTCCACAATGAGGACATTTACGATTTTTTCCGGTTTTGGACCCATGTCCGCCTGTTGTCGTGAAGCGTTTTATGACGACTATCAGGATTCGAGAATCCCGTGCATCCAAGGCAACTATCGGCGCAGCAACCTGAATCTTGATACAGTTAACGGCTGATCGTATCACGCTGCCACCACAGGCCCTAGATGAGTGGATTTTGCTCCAGAATTCCGTGATGCAGGGCAAGACGAGTCAGTTCAACATCATTACTGACTCCGAGTTTGTCATACAGGCGATAGCGATAGGTGCTCACCGTCTTGGGGCTCAGGCAAAGATCTCTGGCAATGTCGCAATTCCTCTGCCCCCTCGTCACCATGACCATGACCTGAGTTTCCCTCATTGTGAGTTCATCGAACGGTGACCGGGTACTTCCGGAGACTGCGGAGAGTGCAAGTGTGTTTGCTATCTCTGCATCCAGATATCTTCCCCCGGCATGGACGGCCCTTATGGCCGCAACCATTTCAGCTGCGCTACACCCCTTGGTCAGATACCCTGAAGCCCCGGCCTCGAGCAGGCGGTAGGGATAAGGATCATTTCCATATATGGTCACTACAATCACGCCAATCCTTGATGAAATAGTCTTGATTTTTCTCGTGGCTTCCAGTCCGCCAATACCCGGCATGCTCACATCCATTATCACAATATCGGGTTTCTGCTTGCGTACCAGGCGGACTGCCTCTTCGCCGGTAGCCGCTTCATTTAAGATATTGATATCTCCTATGTCCGTCAGAATCCGCTTGATACCTGCACGCACCAGATCATGGTCGTCTACCAGCAATACATTGATCATTTATCCCCCCCTTGGAGTACAAGCAAGCCAGTTTTTAGTGATTAGCCTCCGCTGTATGGCTGGTACATTATTGCCCGGAACGTCTCCTGAGGTCAGCAGGTTTCTGTAGGAATTTTCTGACACCTGCCGTAGGTATATATCGACAATCAAGCAAAACTGATGTGATTTCGTGCGTGGTTATGAGGTACCGGCTCAAGAGTACATTCTGCAGAAGTCTGAGTGAATGGCAATAACAGGGCCGAATAATGAAGAGTACACAGGGATTATTATTCTCACACCCACTGTTCCCCGGTCAGAATATACTGCAATAAATCATAAACCGAGTCGGCGAATCCAAAGACTACCGCTACTGCATTGAGTATCAGTGCAACAAAGCCAATACCCATGAGCAACCAGACACGCCGGCCGAACGCATCCATAATCAACCATTCACCTGTATGCTGCCTTCAACACGGTCATGCGCACATCTTCATATTGGTGAAACCGTATTCGGCAAGCATGTTTTTTACTTCGGGCCGGGTGGTGATGATATCGATTCTCCCTGCACCAATGCGTGTACGTAATGTGAGAAGCATACTCAGTCCGAAATCATGAATGTAATTGGTGTTGCGTATATCGATGACAAACCGGGTATGTGGATGCTGACACTGCGCCAGCGCCTGTGAAAAATCCGGATACAGGCTGATATCAAAACGGCCGGATATACTCAGCGTCACCAGTTCACCGTCAGGGGATACTTTCTTATCAATAGGCATATCGATTCTCCGTATTGAGAACCCTCCATGGTTACTGGATTTCTGTATGACGTACAGCTGAGCTACACAAGCTCTAATAAATCTCCCTTTCTGACAGATTTCGCCATCAATCAGTAACAGGTGTGAAACATCACAGGACATAACTCCCCATCCGGCTACCATACCCGGATTCAGAGATCAGTACAGGTGGAGATAAGTGTCCGCAGGTACACCTGAATCGTAGCATTCAGGCTAGTTCAGAAAGTGTAAAATTGCTATGGAAGCAATCTCAAATCAGGATCAATAAATGGTCAATTACCGGTCATCGATAGGTCGGCGTAATAGTAATCAGATCTATATGACTAATCTGTAACCGAAACCCTTTACTGTTTCTATCCGACTCGGGTTGGAGGGATCTACTTCGATCTTGTTTCGCAACAAGTGGATATATTGCTTCACGTCATTGGCATTGGCACGATGTGATGATGGCCAGATGCGTGCGATGATTTCCTGGTTTGAGAAAACACGCCCCGGATCCAGAACCAGCAATTTAAGCAAATCATATTCCTTCGGCGATAGAGAAACAGGCGCGCCATTGAGTGTGACGGTCTTGGCACGATCATCAATCCTGCAGGGTCCGGCAGACAATATTTCATCACCCGATTCGTGTTGCAGCCGCCGTAAGACCGACTGGATACGTGCATCGAGTTCTGAGAATTGAAATGGCTTGCGAAGGTAATCATCAGCCCCCAGGGTCAGGCCTTTCACTACATCATCCACACTGTCCATTGCTGTGAGCATGATAACCGGTACCTTGCTCTGCGATCGTATATTTTCAAGAACTCCCCACCCATCCAGATGCGGGATCCTGACATCCAGCAGGACAAAAT
>JARFQV010000273.1 GCA_029287615.1 Pseudomonadota bacterium
ATTGTAATGCGAGACCCAGTTCTTCGTAATGAGTCGCAAGTGGTTTTCCGACATTGGAATGAGGAAGTCAAGACATTCTCGGCATAGCGTACCGATTACGTGCCTCACAGAGGCTGTTAGCCTTGGGGCTTCGAGGTGGCACTTTGAGTACACGCAGGCCCATGCGTGTAACGGATTGGTCAAGCTGAAGCGAGAATATGCCCGTAGGGTGCAAATATTCGATCGGGCTGCATGATATATTTATCAATGAATATTATGTATCATCAGTTTGCACCATATCGTATGTTATACAGCCCTACCACCTGCTGTCTTTCACCCTACCTGGTCCAGTCGCCATCAACAGATGCCATTTCAGGGGACTGAATGGAGTATAGCCAAGCTATACTTCGACTGCGTTCTCACGAATCCACGGCAGTAGTTGGTCGAAATCGCAGCGATTGTGTTCCAGCAGACCAATCAGGAAGCGGTGTGCCTCGTGTGCATCCACCATCAGCTTATAACCGTTCAGGCGCAGGAACACATCGGTCGCAAAGAACGCAACGCGCTTGTTTCCGTCGATGAAGGGGTGATTCATGATAAGTGATTCAAACAGCGCCGCGGCCATCTCGGCGAGATCGGCGTAGTGACCGGTTTGAGGTCGGTACAGGGCACTTTCCAGCAATCCGTAATCTCGCACACCTGCAGGTCCACCGAAGCGTTCCAGTAAGGTATTGTGGATTGCCAGCACCTCGTCCCGGCTCAGGAAGGCAACGCGGTCACTTGGCAAGGAGTCTGCCCAGTTCTTCGTTTTCGACTATGGACTGCTCTAGATGGGTCAGGACGACCGGCCGCACACGTTTCCTGGAGATATACTCGCGGATCGCTTCCGTGAGCAGGCCTGAGACATTCTGGTGCGTCTCGGCGGCGAGCGCCTTGAGTTCGTTCCAGGTGGCCTCGTCGACCTTTGAGCTGATCTTGATGTTGTGCATGAATTAAGGGTGGTTGACGAAACCAGAAATGTCAAGCTACTTCGGTTTCTTGGCATTTCGGTCTGACTCTATTGGAAATCACTTCGGGACTTTTGCTGGATTCAGTTGTGAAAGGTTATGCACTGTTGTGCAATCCGGGCAACAGGAGACCTATTAAAGGCATTGTAAAACAACAAGGTACGATCTAAATATTCCGCTCGTAATGCTGAGGTCCCCTGTTCGATCCAGGGCGTAGCCACCCTATAACATTAGATAAAATATTCAGTTACAAAGGTGGCTGAGTGGCTGTGTCCTGCTCAGTAACACCATTACGGGACTCTTGTTCGCAGACACGATTTGTTGCTTCGATCAGATCTGCAATTCCGCAGCCGAAATGTTTCAGCGGATGCGGCAGTGCCGCATCCGCTGCGCTTCGCGTTACATGGCAACAGACATAGAAGAGGGCAGAACATGAAACAACGGACGAGACGCAGAGTTGACGCGAACCGTTCAATCTATGGAACGGCCCTTGCCGCCATCTGTGAAGCAGCTTGAAAGAAAGTATTCTGTATTTGCACCACACGGGCCAAACGCAGGAACGGCATACAGTACATGCAGCATCCGACCGGGTTACAGATTACGCGTATACCCATCGGACAAAAGGATTCCTATATAGGGGGCGTAGGTTAACACCGCTCCCTGGCCAGGACCCAGGGTATCAAATTCGCCGGCCAATCGAGACAGGTGCTCGATATTATCAGGGTCTGACTGCAGCGCTTTCAGTGCAGATAGCAGGGGAACAATCTCTTCGCCACCAACATACTTCGATAACATGTTGATTGACTCCTCTACTGCCTCGACTCGAACCGGTTTGCGCACGATCTCGGCGGATTCCTCGTGGACCTCGATGTCCGGTGGCTCATCGTAGACATTGCCTTCCAGCGTCGGTGAAGCGGTCGGCGTCAGTATGGCGGTCGCATTGTATTCCTGTTGGGCCTTTTGCTTCAGTAAATTGACAAAGGCATTGAACTCTTCTGCGTTGGGTTTCGCCAGGTATAGTGAAATCAAGGCCTCGTTATTATCCCGGCTGGTAAACTCCAGGCGTGACTGACTAATGATTGGCTCCGGATTGAGCTCTGCCAACCTCACAGTCAGTGCTTCATCCTTTCTAAAGGGCGATCTGATGTGGATATTGACCGCATCATCAACTATTTCAATCTCCCGGGTGCCCTTGATCAGGTGCTTTTGTACCAGTTTGGTTCCCATAATAAATCTGATACTACTCTCGCTCAGTTTGATAAAAGCCTGGCCTTGAGCGGGTTGATAAATCGCTCGACCCTCCCCCTGGGCTTGTTTCGTTTGTAAAAAGAAACCGCCCACCGTTTTCTTCGTTCAGCCATCCAGTCCTGTTTGTAGGCGTCATTGCCCGTCAGAAAGTCGATCTCCCCGACCTTATCGATATCAATCACATGTTTCATCATGTAGCTGGTCAGAATCGAACCCGGAGAATAGTGTTTCCAGGCTTCATCATAGACCAGCTTGAAAATACTGGCTTTACCGTGGGCCACAAACCAGAACTGTGCCGCCGCCGGATTATCCCCGATATAAAGAATGGCAAGCCTCATCCAGCCCGGATCAGAAAAACTCAGTGCCAGGCCTTCGATAAAGTCTTCATAAAGTTCATTCGCCTTCCAGCTCGCCCGGTAGACGCTATTGTAGTCCACCAGTGCCTGTTCCAGGTGCCGATCGGTAAAAAGACGAACTGAATATCCATGCTCACGTTCCAGTTTTCGCTGCTTGCGGGTAATGGTGTTGCGCACCCTGGATGGGCGCGTAGCCATATACTCTTTGAATGACTGTCCCTGTACCCGGTAAATCCAGTTATAAAAGCGAAAGCGGCGATGGCATTCATATCCGCTCAATTCCATGAACTGTTGCAGCATTTGCACATTTCGGTCATCTTCGGCAACCGGGTCCAGTCGCAGCGAGACAATTGACATCTGGTCGATACCCCGGGCCAGGCATTCCAGAATTGCCTGCTGATTATGCGGCACCAGCAACAGGCCATGCAGCGAAGAGTATAAATGCGTCAGTCCATGCAGGTGCAGATCTTTACGCGCCACCAGCGGCAGGATGGCTAACACCTTTTCCCCTTCAACGACACAGCCCAGTAACATCGACTGGTCATCAACCAGGACCGTACCTTCCAGGTTCTCGAACCATTGCCGGGAAAAGAAAACGCTGTCCCTTGCACCTTCGTCAAACAACAGATTGGCGCTTTCGGGTAACTGGCTCCAGTCAGCGTAACTGACAAACTCCATCAGGGTCTGATCTACCAATTCGGCTAATTGCTTCCGCCTTGACCTGAGTCCGAATGGCGCGCTTCAATGACCAGGGCGCAGCGGTTGAAGGGGTATTCGATATCGACATCGAGACCTGCAACGAATGCGGGGGCAGGTCTGGATCATAGCATGCATCGAGGATACGGCGGCGATTCGGAAGATTACCGATCAGCTCAAGAGCAAGGACAATATCATTGAAGTACTGGATGACGGGGAGTGCATTGCCGAGTATCCGGGTAATGATACATGCTATGTTGCAACTGACTGCGAAAGTGATGGCAATGGGAGAAGGGGCGTGCAGCATAACGCTGAGATAGAAGTGCTGCTGTTTGCTGCTTGAGTATTTGCTGCCACCCTGTGAGTAGTTGCCAGTCTGGTCCAGGATTCGGGGCTTTTACGGTATTCAGCTATACACGGTTATGCACTGTTGTGCAGTCCAGGCATCGGGCGCCCCAGTAAAGTCATTTTAGAACAATAAGATACGGTCCAATCATTCCGCTCATCATGCTGAGGACCCCTGTTCGATCCAGGGTGTGGCCACCCTGTAACCGGTTATAAATTATTCAGTTACAGATGAGGCTGTGTGGTCATACCATGGGCAACACCACCAGTTCGGGGCTTTTTCGGGAGTTTACCCCCATACCCGATTGGCAGCATAGATCAGGTTCTGCAATTCTGCGGCCGACCAGCGCGTGGTGATGCGGCTCCCCCGGTGTCCCGGCAGTAATCTGGCCTATTCGGGCGGGTCATTTTTACTGTAAATCCCGCGTTGCTTTTATATATGCAAATTAACAACTCTTTATTATCTGGCTAGTGCCAGGATCATAAGGCGAATAATAGTGATTATCTAAAGCGTTTGTGTTCAGGCCAGGTATGACTCATCCAGGTCACCGGACCGGCCTTTTAAGTCCCTGCCTGAACGGTGACGCAATCGAGGTATGGTGAGACTGGCGGGCATCCATGACGGATAACCGAAGGCGACCTCCATGCCCCGTCCCTTCCAGATGAAGCTCCGCAGAGCGGTGCTAAATTCCCCATGATCTGTACCGGTTCTACTTCCGGTACATAGTGCAAATATGCTCATACGGTCGCTTAGGGGGTGTTGAGACGGGTTTTCTGGTGTCTATTAGCCACGCTAATTTAATAGCAAAAAATGCTAATTAGCAAATGTTAATAGTTATAACTACTATGCTACAACCTTACTGCCATAGGAGAGCGGTTTACATGATCACACTCAACCCATTCAGCGAGCTTTCCGGGTTCATCCCGCCCCTGGCCATGCAGATCTACATCATCGCGATGTTCCTGTTGGTTGTCGGCGGCACGATACTCGACATGATGCACAAGAAAAGTGCCCAGTACTTCTTCGAGAACGCCAAAAAGGCGCAGAAAAGTGCCAAGCGAACCCTGAGCGGTGGTGAAAAGACCTCACTTGCCGTACAAACACTCGCCAACGAAGTGCTGACGTCTTCCGAATTCAAAAACAGCCGCCGAAGGATTTCACACCTGTTCACCATGTACGGCTTCATTATCTTTGTTGTCGCTACAGTGGCACTGATTTTCGGCTATCCGACTCCGGATACCGCCGCGCCTTCCATTCTGCCAATACTGTGGCACCTGGGTGCGCTGATGCTCTGTTTCGGGGGTTACTGGTTCTGGTTCTTTATCCGTGTCGACGTCGCATCGGAAGGTGTCAAATGGTACAACTTCAATGGCCGGGGTGACATATTCATTGTTGGTCTGATCACCATGGCCACTTTCGCTTTGCTCTGGTCGGCTACCATGGGTGGCGGCGCACTGAATACGCTGTTCTTCGTGCTGTTCATCGCATGCAGCACAGTGCTTTTCGGTTCGGTTTTCTGGTCCAAGTTCGCACACATGTTCTTCAAGCCTGCTGCGGCTTACCAGAAGAAATGCATCAAGGCAGATGGTTCGAGAGAAAATCTGCCCGAAGATTACGATCTGACGGATCCTGCCGTACAGGCAAAGTATCCGGATATCCCGGAATACATGGGCACCAACCCGCCCAACATGGGGCTCGGCATCAGTGCTGAAGCACCTCGTCACTACTAAAAATCAGTTTTCAAAAGTAAGGAGTATTGATAATGCCAACTTTTGTATATATGACTCGTTGTGACGGGTGTGGTCATTGCGTCGATATCTGCCCGTCGGACATCATGCACATCGACACGGTCACCCGTCGCGCCTACAACATCGAACCCAATATGTGCTGGGAATGCTACTCGTGCGTCAAGGCATGCCCGCATAACGCCATCGACGTCCGCGGCTACGCAGACTTCGCCCCGCTTGGGCACTCGGTACGTGTGCAGCGTGATGAGGAAAAAGGTGTCATCGCCTGGCGCATCAAGTTCCGCAACGGCAAGAAAGACATGGATCTGCTTGCACCCATCACGACAAAACCCTGGGGCAAGTTCATCCCGCAGTTGGGTGACGCGCCGGCGCCCAGCCAGGAGCAGCGCGACAGCCAGCTTCTGTTCAACGAACCCAAGTACATTCGCATGGACGATGGTGACATCCATACCCTCAAGTCCAATGGTTTGAAGCTGCAAGAAGGGGTGGAGGCTTACTCATAATGGCTTACAAAACTATCGTAGAAGACAACATTGACGTCCTGGTCGCAGGCGCAGGCCTCGGCGGAACCGGTGCCGCTTTCGAGGCGCGCTACTGGGGACAGGACAAGAAGATCGTCATCGCCGAG
This sequence comes from Pseudomonadota bacterium, assembly GCA_029287615.1. Taxonomy (GTDB): domain Bacteria; phylum Pseudomonadota; class Gammaproteobacteria; order UBA9214; family UBA9214; genus JARFQV01. Next base: position 6,009 of record JARFQV010000273.1, read on the forward strand.
AAGGCCAACATTGACCGTTCCGGTGCGGTGGCACAGGGCCTGTATGCGATCAACTGCTACATGGGCACCCGTTTCGGTGAGAACAACCCGGAAGACCACGTGCGTTATGCGCGCATCGACCTGATGGGTATGGTTCGTGAAGATCTGCTGTTCGATATGGCGCGCCACGTGGACTCGGCGGTACACCAGTTCGAGGAATGGGGCATGCCGATCATGCGCAATCCGAAGACCGGTGCCTATCTTCGCGAAGGCCGCTGGCAGATCATGATCCATGGCGAATCCTACAAGCCGCTTGTGGCCGGTGCCGCGAAGAAGTCGGCTGACAAGATATTCAACCGTGTCTGTGTGACCCACCTGTTGATGGATGACAGCAAAGCAAACCGTGTTGCCGGCGCTGTGGGTTTCAACGTCCGTACGGGTAACTATCACGTATTCAAGTCCAAGACGGTTATTGTCGGTGCCGGTGGTGCTTCCAACATCTACAAGCCGCGTTCAGTCGGCGAAGGTGCCGGCCGTGTCTGGTACGCGCCCTGGTCATCAGGCTCGGCCTATGGTCTGCTGATCGGCGCTGGCGCCAAGATGACGCAGATGGAGAACCGCATCGTACTGGCCCGCTTCAAGGACGGTTACGGCCCGGTGGGTGCGTACTTCCTGCACCTGAAGACCTATACCCAGAACGGCCTTGGCGAAGAGTATGAGTCCAAGTGGTTCCCCGCACTGGAGGAAATGGTTGGTAAGAGATATCTGGATGTTGAAGCATCGCATCTGACACACCGTCCGATTCCGACCTGTCTGCGTAACCATGCGTTCATTTCCGAGGTCAACGCGGGTCGTGGCCCGATCCACATGGTGACCATGGAGGCTTTCCAGGACCCGCATCTCGAAGAGATCGGCTGGCACAACTTCCTGGGCATGACCGTCGGTCAGGCCGTGCTGTGGGCTGCCACCGACGTCGATCCCAAGTATGAGAACCCGGAGCTGACGACCTCCGAGCCGTATGTAATGGGTTCTCACGCGACCGGTTGTGGCGCCTGGTGTTCCGGTCCGGAGGACATATCACCGCCAGAGTATTACTGGGGCTACAACCGTATGACCACAGTCGAGGGCCTGTTCGGTGCCGGTGATGCCGTCGGTGGCACGCCACACGCGTTCTCGTCCGGTTCCTTCACGGAAGGACGCCTGGCTGCCAAGGCTGCCTGCAAGTACATCGACGACGGCAAGGCAGAAGGTATCGTGGTTTCACAGGAGCAGATCGAAAAGCGCAAGAAAGAGATCTACAAGCCGATGGAGCATTACAAGATCTATCGGAACGAGATTACCGCCGGTTCGGTCAATCCAAACTACATCAACCCGCGTCAGGCACTGGATCGACTGCAGAAGCTGATGGACGAGTATGCCGGTGGGGTGACCGTGAGCTACATGACCAACGAGAAGCTGCTGAACATCGGTCTGAAGAAAATGAAGATCCTGGAAGAGGACCTCGAGAAGATAGCTGCTGAGAATATCCACGAACTGCTGCGTGCGTGGGAAGTCAAGCATCGTCACATGACCTCCGAGTCTGTCTTCCATCACACACTGTTCCGCAAGGAGACCCGTTGGCCCGGTTACTACTACCGTGGTGACTGCATGAGGGTGGATGACGACAACTGGCATGTACTGACCGTATCGCGCCGTGATCCGCAGAGCGGTGAGTACACCATGGAGAAGGCGCCTTGTTACCATCTCGTTGATGAGTAATAGCTTCTAGCTCAACAGGAAGAATGTGGACGAGGGATCTCTATAGCAT
>JARFQV010000257.1 GCA_029287615.1 Pseudomonadota bacterium
GGACCGCTGGCTGACCGATCCGGCAACCCCGTTCTACGGGGGTAACTTCGCTGTGAGAAACGATGTTTTCAGCAGGGCCGGAAATTTCGATGCAGACCTGGGGCGCATGGGCGAGGTCAACATCGGCGGCGAGGATACCGAATTTTACCGGCGCTTGGTGGCCCGCAACTTCAGGGTACGCTGGGTCCCAGATGCCGTTATCAATCATCGTATTCGCGCGGACAAGCTACGACGCAGCTATTTTCTGGAGCTTCATTACCGGCAGGGACAGACCGAAGGTTCCCGCAAGCGCGGCGCAGGCAAGCGGCTGCCGCCAAGGTACCTGTTCGGGCAGCTGGCACGGGCAACAGGCAAGGCCCTGCGGCAGCGTTTTTCCCGTGGCCGGAACCATTCGCTTCGGCTGGAAATGAATGCAGTCTATTTTCTGGGTTACATCCAGGGCTGGATCGCACGATGACCGGCCCACGAACATTTCATCCTTACCGGAAAGGTATAATCTGAATGCAGTCGCAGGCACAGAAAATTTTTTGCATCGGCCTGTCCAAGACCGGCACTACCAGCCTGGCCCGTGCACTGGAAATACTGGGATACAGGACCCGGGACTATATCGGTGTCACCCGCTATGCCAGCGGCGACCTGTCCTGCATCGATCTCACAGAGATTGACGCACACGATGCATTCACCGACACCCCCATACCCAGCTTCTACAGGGAGCTCGATAAAAGATACCCGGGTTCGAAGTTCATCCTGACGACCAGAAACATGGACGACTGGCTCAGATCCTGTGCGAAGCAGTTCACCCCCCGGATCGTCTCGAAACAGAACGATGCCACCCGCCAGCTGCATACCGATCTGTACGGATGTTTCGAATTCGATGCCGAGAAATATGCCAGCGGCTATACACGATTCGTGGAAGGCGTGCTCGACTATTTCCGCGACAGACCGCAGGACCTGCTCGTCGCGGAGATCTGTGACGGCGACACCTGGGAACGGCTATGCGCCTTCCTGGACAAGCCCGTGCCCGAGAGCCCGTTCCCGGTAACCAATGTGTCTGCGATCCAGTGGATGAATATCCAGAAGATCGTCGACCTGGCAAGAGAGGCAGGCATTGATACAAAAAAACGCTACATGCGAAACCGGCGTGGCCGGTGCTTCGGCGAAGGAAGCCGCCTGGATTGCTGGATTTATGCCCTGTCAAGCAGACTCTCCTCACTGCTGGGCAGGTCTTCACAGGATACCCGGAACACAGACCTGCAACAGGCAACCGACAGCTCCCGTAACATCCTTGTCAGTGGACTGAAGAAAATCAACCCCTCGATTCCGGTACTCACACCGGCCGATGCCGGCGTTCCCCATGCCGAAAGAGCGAACTGGAGCCATTTCTGGATGATCAACCCGCTGGATGGTGCTGAGGAATTCGCGGACCATACCGGTCCGTTTACCGTCAATATCGCCCTGATCGAGGGCAGCAGGCCGGTTTGGGGTGTCGTGTACAACCCGCTCGAAGATACCGTTTATTATGCCAAGGGCGCGAGTGGCAGCTACCTCGTCAGGGGCAGCGGCGACCCTGAGCCGCTCGGTAAACCGGATGCTATAACTGAAAGGGAATCGCAGGTTGTCCTGTCTGCAGGGCCCGGACTCCCTGAGAACGTTCTCAGTAAACTCGGCAATCGCACCGGGGACTACCGGGTCGTGCACGCTCGCAGTGCTATGGCCCTGTGCCTGCTCGCCGAGGGCAAGGCCGCGGCATACGTCAATCCCCGCGCATCGCAGCAGTGGGAAACGGCAGCCGGGCATGCCATCGCCAGGGCAGCCGGGATACAGGTCCGCAGCCTGAATACCGGTGACGAACTGGCATACAACAATAACAACCTCGTCAATGACGGCTTTATCGCTGAATAGCACACTCATGGCATTCACTCTACATGCAACAGGTCGATAACAATGGCTGAAGCAACGCATCCGCCAGTCGTATTTGCAAGATTCACGGGAGAAACCATCCTGGGAGAAATGGGCCGGCTGCTCTATGCCATCCTGAATGTATTTTCCAACAACGGTTACCGGGTGCTGCTGTTTAATGACATCGATTTCAGCAAGCTCGACAAGTACGGCCAGAGAGTCCCCGATATCGAGAACCTGTCACTCGTGGATTCGGTACCCGGAGATACCGGGCAGATGTTCTATCTTTTCGATGGCGAAGACAGGGCCTGCTCCGGGCGTCCCTGGAAAAAGAAGATCCGTGTGGGATTCGATGTCTTCGCCACATACTGGTTTACCGACCCGTTGATCATGCCTTATCCGGTTCATCCGCTGCTGTCCGGCGCCGATCTCCCGGATAGGCTGGACAGGTTGCGGCAGAACAGAAAATCACTACGGCTGTTCTTTTCCGGCGATACGAAGAACTATTTCAGGAACCGTGTACATTACCCGGACACCAAGCTTCCCCGTCTTGAGGTAATACAGGCTCTGCTGGAAGACCGGGATATCAGCCCGATACACGCGGATAGCGAGACAGCTCTTCTAAACCTGTTCGAGGGTGAATACGTCAACAGATGTGTCATCGTGAACACCGACAAGATATGGGTAGACTTTTCTGACTGGCTGCCATACATGTCGAAGTCGGATTTTTTCATCTGCCCGCCGGGTTACACCATGCCCATGTGTCACAATGTCGTGGAGGCAATGGCGGTCGGCACCATCCCGGTCATCAACTACCCGGAGTGGTTCAATCCAACACTCGAACACATGGAGAACTGCATCGTGTTCGGCGATCGAACCGACCTTCTCGACAAGATAAAGACCGTTCTGGCGATGGACCAGGCCGAGGTCGCTGAAATCAGGAAGCGGGTAATCGACTATTACGAGAACCACCTGAATCCCGCGAAGTTCATCCGGGAAATCGAAACAAGGAAGGAGCGCATCCTGACCGTTCTAATGATTACCGATGAAAATACGATAAAAAACGCAAAGAAACTTGGCAGAAACTCGATCCTGATCAGGGGGAAGCCATTGCTTCCCGGAAACATATTAAGCAGATAAATGCGTGGACGTGATTCATGAGCATTATCCAACCGCTACCGGCATTTACTCATCATCGTTTCTGCCTGTATGCAACTGATTCCTGCATGATCAGTATGAATCGATGCCAGGGCACACTGCACACCCTGAACATCAGGCTTGACGATTAAGCAAGGGGCAATCTCAAAGAAAATTATCAGCTCTGGCTTTCGTCATCACGTATACAGTAATTTACTGTCTGGCTATTATATGGATATCAACAACGCTGAAATACTGTCATTGCCTCTCCGGAGTATTTTTGAACCGCAACCAGATAGCAGGATTGACAGCATTGTAAAATCCGCCAAGTTTGAGCGGGTTCACTGCAAGGCCTTCGCGGACGCAGAAATATTACTGGACAGCTACCCTGGCGAGCCGGGCGCTTCCTGCTGTTTTATACGAATTCCCGAAGGCTCCTACACTTCTGTACGTATTATAATCGAGGGCGTCTATAGTATTACGTCCTGCAATGCAGGCGGCTGGATACTTGAGCCTACTGACAATTCAGACCCATCGTACTGGATACCGCAACCGGCAATCGCTCGCAAACTGGATACGAATCATCGCATTCTTTCAGAAAATGCCGCCTTGATCAGCAATTTCAGCCTGTCGGATGACATTCTTTCACTTGTACTGGCAGCACCCGGAAATTTCAGCCTGGACTTGGTTGTGTGGCGATTTGCCTCCGGCCCGTCGGATATTCCTGCCGAGTTAGGCAAACTTCTGGCCTTGGAAACGCAGCCATATTATCTGTGGACTTCACAGACTGAGTATACAACTCCAGCGGATTTCTATCGTTATATGGTACATGGCCATGTGTATGTAGATCGTTTTATCTGGCCACGCAAGTGGAAAATTCCCTCTGAGCTGGATGCCTACGGCCTCTATATGATCATGACAGGCATGAAACTTGCCACCGAAAAAAGGATATATGAGCTGCTAAGACGCCAACTCCTGTTCTCTGTCATTACGAGGCAGTCGGCTGATGGCGGCTGGTATCATGGAGAATGGACAGATCAGATGGAATCGCACTACAGGTTTCACAATGGCGCCATGCTACTACTGGAATCCTCCCTACAGGAGGAAACTGATGCTGTTGTAAGCAACGCCCTGGAAAAGGCTGCGGAATTCATATCCAGATATTCGGACAAAACGGATATTGGCCAGTGGTTTCTGCACGACTCACTCGAAGAGAATCCAGAGTTGATGAAGCAATTGTGCAGACAAACCGGCTCCACATGGATACCCGCAAACACTCTAGGGAAGTCCCAGACCAACAAGCTCATTCTCAACACGCACATCGACACGATAGTCACACTTGAAAGATACCGCGCTATAACAGGTGATGATCGATACAAGAATCAGGTAGATTCTGCCCTTGCTGCAGCTCGGACCATTCTCTCATTCAAACCTGCCGAGCTAATTTACAGGATGCTTTACCGGGCTGTAAAACTGACGTTGCTGCCTGAAAACAAGGCCAGAAAGCTGCCGTTGGCGGTGCGTGCCTTCAAGCGATTGACATGGATGTATATCACACCGAAACTTCTTCCCGCAGTGAAACGACGGCATCCGCGGTTAGTGATGCCCGGTGGATACATCGAGCGTCACCTGGGCATGCCACATTATGATATCAACTACCATGCGGTTAATGTCTTTGATCTGGCAAGGATGTGGCGATCTTTTCCAGAAGAAGAACTTGGCGGGATAATTTCAGAAGCAGTCGAGGTAGTCTCCAGCAGCAGTATTCAGGAATACTGGGCTGAAGCAAGGCAACGACATTTTGCCCTGGTTGTATGGGTTGATGCGTTATACCAGCTATGCACCCTCATGAATCATGCATCTTATCGACAACTACTCGCAGAAGGTATCATCATGCTACATGATACCGGCGTGGGTTTACCGCCCTCAATACTTGGATCCGATGCTGAAGCGGTTGATATTCCGTATCGCGCATCATCACCATCGCCAACCGACGAGAACCTGCGCGTTGTAAACCTTTGCCGCAAGGGGCACAAGGAAATGCTCGTCATCAACAGTACAGACACGGACCGCGCACTCTCATGGGAAACCAACACAGCACCTTCTCTCACCTGGGTCACGCACAGTGGGCAACCTCTTGCCAGTAATGATTCGCCACCAATCGTTAGTTCACGCAGCTGGATTTGGGGAAGGGTGCCATGACGCATACAGAGACATATTTTTACGAGCAAGCGACAATTGTCATGATTGACACACCAAACTTCAAGTTAATTACGAAATAATTGACATTTTTGAAAAAAAGGACAGTCATCTCGCATGAAGCTGAATAAAATAATCATCACCAGCCTAACAGCAGTTGTTCTGATATTTGCTCTGGCTGCTATTTTATTGCAACGGTTGTCTCGTGATGACTTACAGTACTATGTACCGTGGTCTATAGCGCGATTGCTTTATCCTTCCGATGACATTTTCATAACCCACGATATACCCCTGAAGGAAAGTCACTGGATATATGACACAGGCATTGTTGATGCTAATTCAGACGGATTACTGGATATCTACACCACCAATCACAACTGGAGGCAACGACTGCTGATATCTGACGGAAACGGTGGCTATTCGGAAAACCTTACCACTTGGAAACTCGATCAAATCAGTGAATTTCCAGGCGCTGAGATTTCGACAGTGAAACCTAACATCCATGACCCAGGCATATATATTTACTGGTACAATCGTCATCTCTACATTCAGTCTCATGAAATAGATGCCTCTGAATCCACAAGCATATGGATTGATGCCTACACTGATCTCGATATAACCAGTAATAACGGCTTTCATATAGATACCCAGGAATCCAGCGTCTTATCATCACCGCTGCTAACAAAAAGTTCCATTCAGGTTTCCAGCAGTGATGATGCCATACTTGAACTGTACCCAAGATCACGTGGCGTCCCTATCAACTTTAAAATTTCTAGATCATTACCACTGAGTAATGTCTTTGTAGGAAGCCAGCTCGTTGTACCAAGCAAACACGAATTTTCACTACCACTGCAAGACAGGCATGCTATGGCATGGTCTGACTATAACGATGACGGCCTACTGGACATTTTCATTACAAGGGGCGCCATAGGTGGCACACTTCGACTGTACCCTGATGATATAAAATCTTCGGTCAATGAAGAATTTTTTGTGAGCAGCGGATCAGACTACCTGTCCAACACGATATTCAACAATATAATCACGGATACAGGCATCGTAAAGGATGGCTGTTCAGCAAGGCATGCAAGCTGGGTGGACTACGACACTGATGGTCTTTTGGATCTATTCATTAACTGCGAGGATGTAGGCAATATTGAAGGTAAGTACCCAAACAAGTTGCACCAACGACAACAAACGCAGCATGATTTTGTGGAAGTCGCGGAACAAATTGGTCTTGCGATACTGGATAACAATATAATTGATTACGAATGGTTCGACATTGATAACGACTTTGATATGGATCTACTTGCACATCAGGACGACGGATATTGGCTATATCGTAACCAGAAAGGTAGATTTGAGTCCGAATTCATATATCGAGCAGAGTTTTCCCGCATAGATCATCCACATCTTAAGGGAGAATCAGGCGCATACTGGATCTTTGACGGCAAAGTGTCTGTCTCCGATTATGATGGCGACGGTGATTTTGATGTTTTTTCAGCATCGAAAAAAGGCAATACACTGCTGACAGCTAATGACGGCACATTATCTGCCATTGATCCGACATTGATAGGTCTTCCCGCTTATAGCGTATCTGCATCCTGGGTTGACTATGATAACGATGGAATGCTTGACCTACATACTGTACCTGATGGCATTTACAGACAAAATCGAGATCATACGTTTACCAGGACATATCTTCTGATTCTTCCTTCGGATACATACATGGCTTCGATCATCAATTGGTATGACCTAAATAATGATGGAACCCGCGATGTCCTGATCGCATTGAATAAAAACCCAACCCTGCTCCGCTGGTGGGAACTGTCGGAGAAAGACACCTTTTTGTGGCAATATCTCACATATCTAAACACATATACTCAAAATCACTGGCTACAGATTGACCTTGAAGGCAAACCGGGGAATCGGGAGGCTATCGGTGCACGAGTAAGCCTGACAACGCCGGACGGGATGCAAACACAGGAGGTCGGACTCAGCGACGGTGCATTTTACTCGCAGGGACACTACAGGCTGTACTTTGGTCTCGGACCGCATAAAACCGTTGATTCTGTAAAAATCCGCTGGCCAGAAGGAGAAGTTCAGGAACTTAAACATGTCAAAGGTGATAAACTTCATAAAATCATGCACCCCGATTTATGAAAGAAACACTTGTTCCAATCATGTATGACTCATTTCAAACATCCTTCTGCCGAAAATTTAACATTTATCCCCGAGTTTACAGGTAATGATAATCTCACATTCACATAGGTTCATTTTTATAAAATCAGAGAAAACCGCAGGCACCAGCCTTGAGGCTGCTCTCTCGGGATTCTGCAGTGGTGATGACATTGTCACACCGATAAATGACTATCGCCATAATCGAGATGAAAACGGCAGGTTTATACATAACGCAATGAATGCTGATGAATTTATTGCACTTGATCTACCTAACCTGCAACATGTAGATGCAATCACAATCAAAGGCATGGTACCAGCCGATGTCTGGTCCAATTATTTTAAAATCAGCATTGCGCGAAACCCCTGGGACAGGACTATTTCAGATTTTTTCTGGAAATACAGACAGGATCCCGCACTTCAACCTCGCAAGCGGTTTTATCATTATCTCCGGTTGCCTGCGTATGAAATGAAAGGGCCAAGGAAACTTCTCAAGAAGTTTATCAATAGCGACGAATTTGTAAGCAACGACAGGTACTACACGATTAATGATCAGCTTTGTGTTGATTACGTGATCCGCTACGAGAACCTGCTGAATGACGTTACCGATGTGTGCAAGAGAGTTGGTTTGCCACCTATCGAACTACCACACCTGAAAACTGGCTTCAGACAGAAACGTCACCACTATTCTGAGTATTACGATGACGAGAGCAGACAGATCGTCGCAGACAAGCATCAAAATGACATACGACTGTTCGGGTACGAGTTCGAGTCTGCATAACTGCAGTACCGGCCTGCACCCGGACTCGCGCTCGTATCTTCATCAGTGCATATCCTATCTGAGTGTCATGATGTAACGAATGAGCTTCTTGCGCTCGTCGGCGTCAGCAATACCTGGAAACTGCATCCTGTTGCCTGGCGCGAACCCCTGCGGATCCCTGAGGAAGCTGTCCAGGTTCTCCTCGGTCCAGGCACCACCGACCTTCTTCAGTGCCTCTGAATAGCTGTATTGCGATGAGCCGGCGATCCTGCTGCCCGCAATGCCAAAGAGGTCCGGACCGATACCCGGCGTCTTGCTGTCACGCTTGTGTCCACCGCCGGTTGTAATGTTATGACAGCCTGAACACTGTACGTACAGCACCTGTCCATCCAGCTCACTGCCAGCCGCAGTCTCCAGCAGCGGCTGTAGCACGGCAATAGAGCCGCCATCGAACCAGAGTACTATCCGGCCCTGCTTGTCTTCCATAATGTCACGAATCCTGCCACTGCTGCGCAGTACCATGACAGGCTCCTGGTAAACCACCCGTCCCTCACGCACTCGCAGTCGCCACATAGATTCCTTGTAGGAGGTTACCAGCAGATCGTCCCTCCACAGCGGAAACAGGTTGCCTTCAACGGCGACAAGGTTTGACACGGCGATCGAGGGTACCCATGAGTAGACGGGGCGCCGGAATCCACTGTGCTGCCCCTGATCCTGGCTCAGTGGCCACACCTTCTCACCGTACTCGGTACCATAGGTCACCAGTGGCCAGCCGTAGTTTGCCCCCTGACTGACCAGATTCAGCTCATCGCCCCCGCGCGGGCCGTGCTCAGTCAGCCAGATCCTGCCATCGCTATCCGCAAACAGCCCCTGTTGATTCCTGTGCCCGCTGCTGTAGATCTCCGCATTGCCTGTCTCCAGATTAATCCGGATTGTCTTGCCATAGTCGACAGTCTCGTCCTGGGCAAGTATGTCCTCGCGGTTCCAGCCGTCGACCTGATAGTCGCCCACGGAAAACAGCATATGGCCGTCGTCGAGCAGGACCATCCGGCCGCCTGAATCCGCTCCCTTGAAGCGGTCCCCCC
>JARFQV010000050.1 GCA_029287615.1 Pseudomonadota bacterium
CCTTTAGCCCGCCCGATGTGGTGCCGGAAGACCCTTTGGGTACACTGCGGCTGACAAACGCCACGGCCTCTGCGATCGCTTCGCGGGTTGCCTTGCCGAGTGGTGTCTTTATGAATCCGCCTGCACCGATCTGCAGATCACTCTCGCTGTAGTCGATCCTGCCGCCCGCGGATCTCGCCTTTTTACTGATATTATGTGAGGCGATGACCTGCCCTGTACTCGCATCGATCAGTCGCAGATCGATGCCGACATGGGCATTTCTTGCCTTGCCGCCAATATCAAACTGATCGTCGCGGTAATCACCGCCGAATCCCGAGGCGGCATCCGAAAACTCCGTGACCGCACCTCGCACGATGACCTGGGCACCCAGCATCTGTCCGGTGCGTGCGGCGGTTTCAGACCTGACCAGACCTGATTGGCCGAGTTCCTGTTCTCTCAGGATATCGTCCATGGCCGTGCGCTCCAGCACGATGAACTGACCGCTCTTGTACAGTTCGGTGGCGAGCATCTCGGCCATGCCTTCGCCGAGCTCCCAGTTGCCGTAAACACCCGTGACCTTGTTTTCGAAGGCAGTGACCGCGACGCGCATTTTTGCATGTGCGTTGACGGGAATCATGAAGGCGAGGGTGAGAATAGCGGCCATTAATAAAACTACACCCTGCACTGAATACCTCTTGATTCTGATACTGGAAACAGTCATTGCGGTATCTCTCATGTTGATTACCTGAATTACATGCTACTCGAGGCGAACAATATCACCCCTCTTTACCGGGACACCGGAGACTTCCATCTGCAGCCGACCAAACGAGAACTTGTCCTTGACATCGGTAATGATCAGTGTTCCCACGCGTTGCTCTATGGAACCGAGGCTGATTCCTGTCTGCGGATCGATCAGCTCTTCACCGCAGCTGTAGATGGTCAACCGCTCGCCTGGATGGATGTTGGAGTTTGCGCCGCGATTGATATAGGCAATCGACCCAGATGCCTTGATCACAGCCCCGGACCATACATGTTTTTCACTCTCTGCAATGATGAAATGGACCGCCTTGTGAATCGCCTCACGTGTTGCCACGCCAAGCGGGGTTTTGTTGAAGGCACTGGTACCGACCTGCAGTGGCGTGTCATCATCGTAATAATCGACGCTGAACCCCGACGACTTTGCCTTGGCGCTCGCGCACTCTGATGCAATGATCTGCCCGGTAGTGGCGTCGATCACGCGTACATCGATGCCGACATGTGCGTTTGACGATTTCATGCCCAGTCTGATTTGCTCTATCCCGAAGCCAAAGCCTCTCCCCGCCTGCTTGTACTCGAACTCGCTGACGACGCCCTTGATCAGTAGCTGTGCCCCCGCAAGGCCGCCCACGCGTGCAGCTGTCTCGGTTCTGATCAGTCCGGTCTGACCCAGTTCCTGCTCTTTGAGAATCTCCTTGAGGGCATCGCGTTCAACCAGGATAAATCGGTTGCTATTGAACAGCTCGGTGGTAAGCATCTCGGCCATGCCTTCGCCAATCTCCTGACTGCCAAAGCTGCCTTTGGCCTTGTTCTCGAACTCCAGCACAGCGAGGGTCTTTTTGGGGCCATGATAGGGGGGGTACTGTGTCGGCTCGGCAGTAACTGATAAGGCAACCTCTTTCGAATCAACTGTGCTGACTGATGAAGTGTCCTCTTCCGCTTTCGGGATTTCCTGTTTCGTTACAACAGGGGTTACTGATGAGGTGCCTTCTTTCGCTTTCTGGACTTCCTCTATCGTTGCAACAGGAGTGACTGATGAAGTGTCTTCTTTCGCTTTCGGGATTTCCTCTATCGTTACAACAGGGGTAACTGTTGAGGTGTCTTCTTCCGTTTTCGGGGTTTCCGCTTTTGTTATAACAGGGGTCACTGATGTGGTATCTTGTTCAGTTATCTCTTTGGTAGCTGATGAGGTGTCTCCTTCCGTTTCTGAGTTCGCATCATCCGGTTCATTGGCAGCGCTGGTCTTGGCCAAGTCATCCACCCAAGCGTCTTCCCACCCCCAATTCTCACCTGGAATCTGACACGCTCCAAGCAAGCTTGCGGTGATCGCCAACAGAATGCTGGTTTTAGACAACCACCACATCGATTGTCCCCTCCAGGTAATGTTTACCTCTATGCTCCATAGGAGCGTAGCTTTTCACTTCGCTGGTGTGAGGCTATAAAAATAATCTCATTTATTATCACACGGTTACATGATAATACTGTTTTGCAATTAAAGCGTTGATCCATATCAACAAGCTGCTCAGGTCAGAGCCCAGCTGCGACTGTCGCTCGGAGTTTTTCTGTAGTGAGTCGAATATTTTATACGGCAGAGTTCAGAGAAAGGCGCTTTAGCACCATCGGTCTGATGATGCAGAAATGTGAACTCAGCGAGCCATTCCTATTGTCGTGAACGGCATGTTTTGCTGAAAATCGCGACTAGATGATGAGTCAGGGAACGACAGGTCCGGTATTCCAGACCTTCCTGAGAAAATACCTGATTGATTTACTCGGATGACCGGTTTTGACCAAACCAGGCATTAACGGGCTGAATTTAAACGGCGGAAAGTTACTTATTGTGTCAAGTAACCCTGTGCCGAAAATTAGATATGAGGGCACGATCGTACACGGATTTTCCAGGGGAAAATGCCATGCAGACGGACCGAAAGAGGTTTTCAACACAAAATACTGGAAGTTGACGTTCCCGGGCGGGATTTTGGACTGGCTCTATCGGCACGAATAGGTCATTCACTATACCGAAACAAACTTCCGCTATAGACTAGAAAGTAGGTTATCTACTTGCAGCAGGCTCAATGCGGTAAACAGGGCAAAAGACACGGCCCAAGATGCGGCTGATATCGAAAAGAAAGGGCCACTCAAGGAGCGCTCCAACAACGACGGTCCGCCAGAGAAAACGGGCGGTAATTTACATCGCGACTTGTGGATGTTTCCGGATAAGCGTTGAGCCTTCCTGATGACCACCGTCGCCTCTACAAGAGGAGATCCGACAGAATGAACAAGCGTTCGCTGATCCTAGCAGGGTCGATGACCGTGCTACTGGTGCTGTCGAATGGTTCAACGGCCTTCGACACTACAGGTGCGCAGACCGGAGCATTAACGGGTCGACCCTATTCGCCCTATGCCGATCGGGCCTTTCCGACCAATGTCTATTTCGGCGACACTCATGTACACACTGGGCTGTCGGCCGACGCCGGTGGCTCCGGCACGCGGCTGATGCCCCGGGATGCCTACCGATTCGCCCGGGGCGAGCAGGTGGTCTCCAACACAGGTCAGCCGTTAAAGCTGTCCCGGCCGCTCGATTTCTACATGATCACCGATCACTCGGACGCGATGGGCGCTATCACTGACATCATCGCGGGCGCGCCGAACATCATGGCTGACCCCGATGGACGCAAGTTCCACGAGGACTTCAACGCGGGTGGTGATACCGCGGCGCAAGCGATGTTCCGTCTTATCAACCAGTTTGCCCAGGGTAAGATTTCGGCCGAGCTGAACTACCAGCCCGGCAACACTGCATACAAGCGCGTCTGGGACGATATCGTCCGCACGGCAGAGGAGTTCAATGACCCCGGCACCTTCACCACCTTCATCGCCTTCGAGTGGACCTCGCTGGTGGCCGGCAACAACCTTCACCGCAACGTAATTTTTCGCGACGGTCCTGAGCGCGCTGGCCATATTGAGCCCTACACCACCACGCCGCCCTTTGGCAGCCCTAATCCGCGCGATCTCTGGGCATGGATGGAGAACTACGAGAAGTTGACTGGCGGTGATGTCACCGCGATCCCGCATAACGGCAATCTGTCGAACGGGATGATGTTCGCGCCGCAGGATGACTTTGCTGACGGCAAGGCTTACGACGTTGAATATGCCGAGCAGCGCCAGAAATGGGAGCGGCTGTACGAGGTAACGCAGTACAAGGGCGACGGAGAAACCCACCCACTGCTCTCGCCCGAGGATGAGTTCGCTGACTTCGAGACCTGGGACTTCGGCAACCTCGACGGCACTCAGGCGAAGACGCCCGAGATGCTTCCGAGCGAGTATGCCCGCTCGGGGCTCTTGCGCGGGCTGCAGCTTGAGGCGGAGCTCGGGGCCAACCCGTTCAAGTTTGGTCTCGAGGGGGCGACGGATACCCACACCGGACTCAGCACGATCGAAGAAGATAACTTCTTTGGCAAGTTCAAAACCTATGAGCCCGGTCCAGAGCGTGCCGCACACCCCGGCAAGCCGAGTACCGCCGGGATCACGATGCCAAGTGGTGGCGAATACAGCGCCGCCGGACTCACCGCAGTCTGGTCAACCGAAAACACCCGAGGCGCGCTCTTTGATGCCATGGAACGGCGCGAGACCTATGCCACGACGGGCCCGCGCATGCGTGTGCGCTTTTTCGGCGGGTTCGATTTCACCGCGGACAATGTGAAACGGCGTGATCTGGCACAACTCGGCTACAGCAAGGGTGTCCCGATGGGCAGTGATCTTCCGAGGGCGCCGCTGGGCAAGGCGCCAAGTTTCCTGATCTATGCACTGCGCGATCCCGTCGGTGCCAACCTTGACCGCATCCAGATCATCAAGGGCTGGCTGGGTGCAGACGGTAACCCGCAGGAACGTATCTACGATGTCACCGTGTCGGATGGACGCGAGATCGCTGCTGATGGGCGCTGCAGGACACCGGTCGGGGACACTGTCGATCTCTCAGTCCCGAGCTGGACCAACACGATTGGTGCATCAGAGCTGGGTGCAGTCTGGACCGACCCGGACTTTGATCCGGACCTGAGAGCCTTCTACTATGCCCGTGTGATCGAGATCCCGACCCCACGCTGGACCGCCTACGACCGGGTGAAGTTCAACTTGGACCTGCCCCAGGAGGTCCCGCTCAAGACCCGGGAGCGGGCCTACACATCGCCGATCTGGTACACGCCAAAATCCAAGACTGATTAGCAAAGTGCGTGTGCAGGACGGGAACGGCGAGTATGGTCCATTTTCACCGTTCGTCATTGATCTGGGGAGTGCACGTTCTGGCCGCTCTCGGAAGTTGGGATTGACCGGCGCGAACGGCAGCTGCTGCTAAGTCGCCCAATAGAAGTAGCCATTGAACGGCAACTCTACCCATAACCGAACATGCAAGGGCAACTTATTCCAGTAGAGTTCCGGCGATTCCGCCTGAAATCTGGCCCGGACCTATATGTCAGATATCCATGCTGTCTTCCGCAGCTTGCAGCGTCAAATCGGAAAGGCAGCTCGGGCACACATGATGCTCTTCGATGTACTCCAGTTCTTCCATCGTTTCGAACTCGGTGTTGCAGCGAGGACAGACATGGAAATCATCTAGATCATCAATGTCAGGATCATCTAGAAACTGATCATCGTAGTAGAATCTATTTATGTTGTTCATGGCGGCTTCTCCCTGTCAAGACGCTATACATGATGTACCGTTGCAACATCGGCTTTGGGTGCATATCGACCCATAGTTTGACCATGGTTATTCGGTATTTGCCATGCTTTCGGGTATCAATTCCGTTAACTACGTCACGAATCGATGTTCGCTAGCCCGAATTCCCACCCGACGCACTAGCTGCCGGAGCAACTCCCACAAGTCCATGGTAAAGATGCCCACGCATCGGGTCATTGAGTGCGACAGTTAGAAAAGGAAATGATCAGTCAGGTTTTCCAGCCATCTGAATGCATCCGCGCTGAGATTTATATCACTGAAACAGTGACTTTACTTTTCCAATGGCGCGTTGTGATGTGTCTGAGAAGATGTTGGCATTTTCGAGTTCTAGAAGTCTTGAATTTCCGGGATCGATAGACAGGCCGCGATTCACGTACATTCTGGCTTTCTTGTACCGGAATCGATTAATTTCTTTTTCGGCGAGACTTGCATAAATTGCAGCGATTTTCATCACTCCAGCCACTGCCTCTTTGTTATCAGGATCTTCTTCGAGGATGCCCTTGTAGTAGTAATAGGCATTATTGTCTTCAGGTGTTGTCAGGCGATATTCATCTAGCGCCTGTTGCGCCATTTGCAATAATACCTCAGTCGTCGGATCAGTGTTCTTGTTAACTCGTGGTGTGTCTGTGAAAGCAGTTTTGCCGCTTTGATCCTTTTCTGCAGTATCTTCAATAGATTGCTCATCTATGAGCAGCTCTGTCTGCGTCATTGCTAAATGCATCTCAGGTGCTTCCGATTCACTCGGAGAAGTTGTCCCTGTTGTTGCAGCAATTGAAATTAAATTCCCGTCATTGGCTGCTTGTTCGGACTGTGTGGATGGTTGTTTTATGAGTAGGATGGAAACGGCGATGAATACCACCACTGCAGTAATTCCAGTCAGGCGCTGATGGTTACCTCGCGGAAGCAGTGTGATGGTACTCCCGAACCAACCCCTGATGGTGTTAGTGAGATTGTTCAAAACTTGATGTGCATGTGAGAGAATACCCGAACTAGAAAGACCAGTAATTGAGAAGGCATTCCCAGCCGAAACCTTGTCACCTGTCTCGCATTGCCTTAGTTTGCGTGTGTGTTTGAGGATCTCTTCTGCGGTATCGAAACGCTCGTCAGGGTTTTTTTCAATCATTCGCTCTAGCAACTCCTGATAGCGCCTCAGGGCAGGTGGCAATGATGGCAGTGGTTGACTGAGGTGCGCCAGGATGGTTTCGATATGTGATTCACCCTGGTAGGGTTTTACGCCCGCCAACATTTCATAAAAGATGATGCCAAGACCATAGATGTCTGTACGTCCATCAAGTTGCTTGCATCCAGCCTGTTCCGGGCTGAGATAGTAAGGACTGCCAACGGCACTGCCTTCCATGGTCAGTTGCATATCGCCCTCCAGATATCTGGCAACGCCAAAATCGGTCAGTACCGGTGTGCCATCCTTGTGAAAAATGATATTTGCGGGCTTCATGTCGCGGTGGATAATTCCCTTATGATGCAAAAAGCCCAGACAACTGGCCATTACATCAAGTAGATCGAGAGCCTCTTCAGGGCTCATTCCCACTTGAATGCGCTGCTCCAGATCACCGCCTTCTAGATACTCCATTGAAATAAAATGCCAATCTTTATAGACACCAATGTCGTAAATAGTAATGATGTTGCGGTGATTCAGGGACGCTATGATGTGTCCCTCATTCTGGAATCGTTTTGCTTGTTCAGGAGTATCAAACTTCTTCAAAAGTTTGATAGCGACATTCCGGCCTAGAGATTCCTGCATTGCCAGATAGACGGAAGCCATACCGCCTTCTGCAATGGATCGAATTATCTTATAGCCGGGTATCTTTATACTCATTGCCGCTATGTATTTCTCTGAGTTTATTGAGCTTAATCGGAGAGAGATGGCTACTTGTGCGCTGCCATGAAATCAATGACTTAAATACCAACCTGGGCGTCATTCATATATATCGTCCATGATGTATGCATTATTTAGTGGCGGCAGAACGACAGCTCACTGCACAAATCACGGCCTACCCCGCACCCACTCCACTTTTGTGATTACGAACCAGTAAAACTTTCGAAAATACCCGACGCACCCGACGCATCCGACGGACCCGTCGCCCCCCGCGTTTCAACGGCATAGTGCCGGCGTCGGGAGCGACAGGTGGCGAGGTGTCTATTCAGGGAGATGTTGCTGGGGGTACGGCGGGTTGCTGAACGTATCAGGCAGTTGATGTCCCAAAGGGCGTCCCCCGATTGGGTGGTCCGCTATCGTGTCCAGGGCCGGAAGTTGTGTCTCAAAAAATCCATGTCTGCATAAACTGTATTTGTAGTCTATTCACAGCCTGAGCCAACTGGTGTTTATATATCCTGCCCATGAAGTAAATAAACATCTAATAATAAACTTAACTACCTGTTTTGTTGAAAAATATAACGCTGTTTAAAATTT
>JARFQV010000322.1 GCA_029287615.1 Pseudomonadota bacterium
TCCGGTCCTGGCCGCTGCCGAAGCACTGCCGGAACCGGCAGCCTTGCGTCCATTGACCTGCTTGCGCGCGACTGCCTGTCGAATGGCCGCGGACCGGGAGTCCTTCTCCACGCTCTCGCGCACCTCCTCGACGACCCTGATGACGGCCTTGCTGACATCGCTGATCTCGCCCACTCCCTGAACACGGCGCAACTTGCCGTGCTCGGAGTAATACTCCATTGCCGGAAGTGTCTGCGCCTCGAAGATCCGCAGGCGATTCCCGATGGTTTCTTCATTATCATCGGCTCGATGCCGCAGCTTGCCTCCACACTCGTCGCAACGGTCATCCATCTTTGGGGGTGATGTAAAGACGTTGTACATTTGCCCGCAGGAAAGGCAGGTCCGACGGCCACTCAAACGCTGCAGCAGATCATCCACTGAAACATCGATCGATAACGCCAGCTGCACCGACTGCCCCATCTGCGTAAGCATGTCGTCCAGCGACTGCGCCTGCTGCAGATTTCGGGGAAAACCATCCAGGATGAATCCCTTGCGTGCATCGGGCTGCCGCAAACGGACACGAATGATCCCCAGTACGACCTCGTCCGATACCAGTTGTCCGGCGTCCATCGCCGCCTTGGCTTCGCGACCCAGTTGCGTACCGGCTGCCACAGCATCTCTCAGAAGGTCCCCCGTGGAAATCTGCGGGATCCCGTAGCGTTCCACCAGAATCTTGGCCTGGGTGCCCTTCCCGGACCCGGGTGCGCCCAACAATACGATTCTCATAATCCTTACCAGCTCTCCAGAAATAGCCGAAATCAGTGAAAAATCCAAATATTTTCCATGGGTATATACAAATTTTCACGTGGCCGTGAGGCAAAAC
Source organism: Pseudomonadota bacterium (assembly GCA_029287615.1). Lineage (GTDB taxonomy): Bacteria > Pseudomonadota > Gammaproteobacteria > UBA9214 > UBA9214 > JARFQV01. The sequence goes on from JARFQV010000322.1 coordinate 863, forward strand.
AGCGTTTAAGCTACCCTCAGAGTACAGCAGAAGTCAACGAAGCTCATGAAATAAATCAACTTTTGCGCTAGAATCTGGCGTTCGGTGCATTTCTGCCTGCATCCCCGCCGGAATTTTCGGTCACAGGACCCATGAGCGACATTACCGATTTCACCGAAAACGAGATGTGGACCATAGGCACTACGCTGAAGGAGCGCTATGGCGAGCCCGTGCCTCCGGAGCTGGCCGACAGTGAGCTGCGACTGGACCCGCTATCGCCAGAACTGACCCTCTGCCCCACTGCATTCTGGAAACACAACGGCTGTCATCTGCTGGTCTGCAAGACCGGCGAAACCCGCTATCGCTGCCAATTCTACTATGGCGGCCATGAGATGTACGGCACCGGGATAGAGGAGTTCGACGACCTTGCAGAGTGTATGGTAACACTGCTACAGGTACAGGCCGAGCATGAGGCAAGCAAGCAGGCATAATTGCCATAACCGAATAAACCATAATTGATTCAAGGAGATGATCAGATGGCAAAGAAACCTGCCAAGAAAAATGCATTCTATGCCCAATCCGGTGGCGTAACCGCGGTAATCAATGCCTCAGCGGCAGGCGTCATCGAGACTGCGCGCCAGCACAAGGATCGCATCGGCAAGGTCTACGCGGGTCGCAACGGCATCATCGGTGCACTGACCGAGGACCTGATCGATACCAGCAAGGAGTCGGCGCGCGCCATCGCCGCCCTGCGCCATACCCCGTCCGGTGCCTTTGGTTCCTGCCGTTACAAGCTCAAGGGCCTGGATGAAAACCGCCAGGAATACGAACGCCTGATGGAGGTATTCGAGGCGCATAATATCGGCTATTTCTTCTACAATGGGGGAGGCGATTCTGCTGACACCTGCCTGAAGATCTCCCAGCTGTCGAAAAAACTCGGCTTTCCGATCCAGGCCATACACATTCCCAAGACGGTAGACAATGACCTGCCCATCACCGATAACTGTCCTGGTTTCGGTTCGGTGGCAAAATACATCGCTATCTCCACCCGTGAGGCCAGCTTTGACGTCGCCTCCATGTGCAAGACCTCGACCAAGGTCTTTGTTATCGAGGTTATGGGGCGGCATGCCGGCTGGATTGCAGCGGCCGGAGGCCTTGCGGCCTCGGAGAATTGCGATCTGCCGATCGTCATCCTGTTCCCTGAGGTAACTTTCAACCAGGCCAAATTTCTTGCCCTGGTCAAGAAAAAGGTGCAGGAGTACGGGTACGTATCGATCGTTGTCTCCGAGGGTGTACGCGACCGCAGCGGCAAGTTCCTGGCGGATGCCGGTACCACCGATGCCTTCGGACATGCGCAGCTCGGCGGTGTCGCACCGGTGATCGCCAACCTGGTACGGGACAAGCTGGGTTACAAATATCACTGGGCGGTCGCGGACTACCTGCAGCGCGCGGCTCGTCATATCGCATCAAAGAATGACGTGGAACAGGCCTATGCCATGGGCAAGGCGGGCGTTGAAATGGCCATTGCGGGTAAAAATTCAGTCATGCCCGCGATTGTGCGCACCTCCAGCAAACCCTACCGCTGGAAGGTCGGTGAGGCACAGCTCTCCCGGGTAGCGAACAAGGAAAAGATGATGCCCAAGAGTTTCATCAGCCGCGATGGCTTCGGCATTACGGCGAAATGCCGTGAGTATCTGGAACCGCTCATTCAGGGTGAGGATTACCCGCCCTACAAAAAAGGCATGCCACAATATGTCATGCTCAAGAATGCCCCGGTAAAGCAAAAGCTGTCCCGGAAGTTCATTGTCAAATAACGAACGCACCGGAACCAGGATCCCGTCCGGGAATGGGCCAAGCTGTAGTGGAAAGGCAGGTCGGGCCGGTTTTCCCGATCATTATGAACGCTATAGCGGATCAACGGTTACATAATGATCGGGAATTCTGACTCGGCCAGTCCTGCCTTCGCCGCAATCGCCATCCCCGGACAGGCTCCCGAGCCCCCCGTGGCCGGCAGGACCGGTCATGACGCTGGAGAAGGCACGCGAACGGCTCACGGTGCAGGTCCGAATGGGTATAGGGGTTACAATTGCAACGGCGCCCGGCTGATCCTGGCGGAAGTACAGCTGGAGCGCGGACAGACCGCCGTAGACCAGCTGATGCTGAAATTCCAGCTGGAGTCGCTGTTTGTTTTCAAACCCGGGACCCGGTTCAACCGGCCATGAGCAACCAGTTTACAGATCAATCGATCATTGAACTGATTCGCAACGCAGCACGGTGCGGAATGGGATATCGCACGGTGAATCAGGCAGGAATACGCTTCACTTGAGGATCAGATGAATCCAGCCAGTCGACTGGCGAAGCACAGAAAAGACATCATTCAGCATTCACGACACTGAATCTTCATCTTCACCCACTACGATTACTGACCAGAAATCCAACCACTACCCACAAGGAGACAAGCCAGATGTCTACCGAACTCATCTTCGCTATCGGGTGCGGCGTACTCGCACTGATCTACGGAACCGTCTCGGTCAAGTGGATCCTGTCCA
>JARFQV010000347.1 GCA_029287615.1 Pseudomonadota bacterium
GTGAGTACGGCAACCGGGTAACGAAAACTCATCATTCACCCGGTGTTGTGGCGATCGAGACATCCCTTATCCCGCCCTTGCGGATCTGATCCATGACCTCCACGAGTAATCCGATCTGGGCCTCCCGATCTCCCTGTATCACAACGGCGGCTTCAGGCATTCCGGCACGCAAACGCTCGACAACGGCACGCACGGAGCGGATATCTACTGACCGTTTATCGATCCAGATCTCGCCGTTGGGGGCTATGGCAATCAGGATATTCCCGCGTTCCTTGCGTTCTGCGGTTTTCGCAATCGGACGATTGACGTCAATCCCCGCCTCCTTGACAAAGGAGGTGGTCACGACGAAAAAGATCAGCATGATAAAGACGATATCCAGCATGGGAGCGAGATTGACCTCGGCCTCTTCATCGTTCACGGAGGTGTGTCTGCGATGCCTCATACCGCTTCTCCCCGCCTCAGGAGCAGGATATCAGCCAGTTCATCGGCCTTCCGCCGGGTCAGTTGCTCGAGTTGCAGGCTGAAATAGAGTCCCGGGATGGCAACCACCATTCCCGCCATCGTCGGGATCGTCGCCCGGGAGATTCCCGATGCCATTGCACGGGCGTTTCCGGTACCAAGCGCGGCGACCACATCAAATACCTCTACCATTCCGGTAACCGTACCCAGCAGCCCCAGTAGCGGACATATCACCACCAGCACCCGGAGCATCGGCAGCATATTCCGAAGCCGCAGAAAGGCCCTCGAGATCATGGCCTTTCTTATCTGCCGTGCCCGCCATGTTGAGTGATCCGGGACCGCCTGCCAGGCTGCCTGATCCACCCTGATCAGTCGGGGAAAACTCAGATAGATGAACCAGAAGCGCTCCACAATCAGAAAACCGGTTGCTGCCGCTACCAGTCCGATCACCCAGAGTACGGGACCACCCGCATCGAGAAAGTTGCGTAGCGAGTCGAACTGTACGGTAAACCAGGACATGATTCACCCTGCACTGTGCGTTTGCGCAACAATACCGGCCGATTGCTCGTCCAGTATCTGGATCAGGGCGCGACTGCGGGTTGCCATCAGGCTGTGAAAGAACAGTAGCGGTATGGCTACACTCAATCCGAGTACGGTGGTCACCAGCGCCTGTGAAATCCCCCCCGCCATCAGCCTGGGATCGCCGGTTCCGAACAGGCTGATTGACTGAAAGGTCAGGATCATACCGGTGACAGTACCCAGCAGTCCGAGCAGGGGTGCAACAGCGGCCAGCAGCTTGACCAGTCCCTGTCCGCGCGTCAGTCGCGGCGTTTCCTTGAGGATCGCCTCGTCAAGCTGCAACTCCAGTGCAGTGACATCCCGCTCATGGGTGTCCCGTACCGCGGACAGCACACGGCCGAGGGGGTTGTCGCTGGCCGGTTCATCTGGCACCGCCAGCTGGCGCCGTACGCGACGTCCGATCGTTATCAGATAGACCAGTCTCTGTATCACGATCAGGATTCCCAACAATCCCAGGGCGATGATGATGTAACCGACAATGCCACCCTGCTGAATGCGTTCCGGGATTGTTGGCGAAAGCATGAGCATCTCCAGCAATGTCCCGCGTGTCGGGTCCACCATCATCGGAACATAGCCGTCTTTCTGTGTATGGAGCGTCTGCGCCATATTCCGGTATCGCATGGAGGGCTGACGCGACAACTCGGACAACTGGCCCGTCTCGGGTACAAATCTCAGAAACGTATTGTCTGAGACCATATCGAAGACGCCGATGCGGGTGACGCTTCGCTTTCCGCTGATCCCGTCCGTCCCGACTACATCCGCATCGAATGTAACCACCCTGCCGGATTCCGCGATCTCCTGTTGTAACAAGAGCCAGAAACGCTCCAGTTCCGTGACATTGGGCAATTTTCCGGATTTGGCGAGCACACCGAACCATTCGGCCCGTCCCGGGAATTGTGCAGATACCAGCGACTCCTGCAGGAATGCCTGCAGATCACTGGCAACCTGATGTACCGTTCCGAACAGTTCGCCAAGATTTCCGGTCTTGTTTTGGAGTTCCGTTGCAAGAGACCCGAGGGTTTCCTCGTTCTCCCCGAATTGCTGTTTCAGCTCCTCGCCGTGCGCTCGTTCCCGGGCTACCGCCTCGCGCATTTCAGCCAGCATTTTCTCCCGGTCCATCTTTTCGGCGAGAAACCGCTGTTCACGCTCCTTGCGAATCTGTGCATCACGGGTGTTCGCTTCCCTGACCTGACGCAGCAGGTGATCGAGATCAGTGGGGTGATCAGCCAATACCTGCCCGCCAAACGATACAAGCAGGGCAATGACCAGGACACAGATGAATCTCATGGCATGTCCCGTTCCGGTGCAGGAAGCCGAATGCGCAATAGTTGCGGTGCCCCCTGTTTCCGGGCGATCCGGAGGCCCTGGCGGATGGAATGGATTTCCCCGCCAGGCAGCGCCAGCCATTTCTTTTCCGCCTTGTGCCAGTAACCGCCATATTCGCCATCCAGTGAAACATAGTAAAGCCCGATCCTGCCCACGCGCAGCACATCGACGGTACGCACACTGCCTTCGACCTCGACATCGTCACGATAGGCCTCAATGCTTCGACTGTAGTCCATCTCGATCTGATAGGCCTCGATGACCCTGCGGTACTTCTCTGCCACCGTCACATTGGCACGATCCATCAATTCATGGAGCAGGCGTACACGCTGCTGTCGCTCCCCGAGCAGGAAGGGACTATCTTCCGCGACAAGCTGTTCCAGCCAGCTGACCATCCGCAATATCAGCGGGACAATCTCCTGTTGGGTAAGCTCGATCTCTTCCATCTGCTGCAGCAGGGAGTTCTCCTCCTCCTGCTGTGAGAGAACGAGGCGCTCGAGCTGTTTGTTATAGATCTGCAGCGCTTCGAGTTCACGGCTGAGTGTGTGGTATTCCTCCAGCATCGAGCGGGTCTTGTCATCGAGGTGATCGATTTTATCCTGGCTGTGCCGTTCCTCGCGGTTATTCTCCATGCCCAGCCTGATCGACTGATCCAGCGGACTGGCAGCGGATACCGGGAAAAACGGTATCGTCAACAGCAGCATTGCGACCGGTACAACAGCGGACTTGTAGTTGTTTTGCATAAATCTGTACATAGTACGTCAAACCGGAATGCCCGATCGAATACCGGATCCGATCGGGCATGGTTGCAGGCTTTCCCCCGCTTATTCTCTCCGTTAGCGAAGAGGCTTACAACACCGTCATCCGCTCGTCAGTCATAGTGGTACTGCAGTGTGGCGAAGAAATTGCGTCCCGGGCCTGGAAGCCGGTCGCCTGCGGCAAGATCGGATGTGTTGACACGGTTGATACCGGCCAGATGGTCCGCGGCCTTGCTGTCAAACAGGTTCTCGATACCCGCCATAAAAACCAGCCCTTTTCCAAGATCAATACCGCCACGCAGATGCAGCAACTGGTAACCGTCCGTCTTTTCCTCATTGTTGGTTTTTGATACCTTGTTCTGCTTTGCATATACAACGCCTTCCAGCGCGGTCCACCACCGGTCGCGCTGATAGGTCAGTGTTGCGGTTCCGTTCAGTGGCGCGATCCGGTACAGGTCGTCATTGATATCATCCCGCTCCCCGCGGACATAACTGACAATACCATCGAGACGCCAGTTGCCACCCAGTGTCGCCCCCCATGCCGCATCGGCACCATAGAGCTTCGCGTCGACGTTGCTGAATTGCAGCGGTGTGGGGTCACCGCCCATGGTACTGACCTTGATAACGGTAGGATCAGTCGATGGGGTACCCTGGATATAGTCATCCACGTAGCGATAGAAGATACGCGGTTCTACGTAGAACCGTGATCCGTACCAGTCCAGCCCCATACCCACTTCGTAGGCCTTCTCGGAATCCAGATTGATATCACCGACATAATTGTTTCCGTCTGCAAGTCCATTGGTAGCCTGCAGAGGCAACCATAGATAGCGTTCCTGGTAGGAAGGGGCCCGCGTCTTGCGGCCTGCCTCAACCGAGAAGGTGGTACGTGAACTTACTGGATAGCTGAGACTCGCAACCAGATCGAAATTGTCTTCCGACTTGTCCCGATCAGCCGCGTTGAAGCGGGTCTGCAGTTTGTTCACATTCGGATTCATGCCCGCCATGGAACTGTAGACGTCATCGGCATCCGAATTGACACGGTTGTACCGCGCACCCAGCTGCAGAGCCCAGTCTCCGACCACGGTACCGTTCCATTCGGCAAAGGCACCATAGACGTCACGCGTGGCATCATTGAAATTCACGACCCGAAACATGGGATTGTTGACCGGATCAACAATCGTCGAATCATGTTCATCGAAATTTCCATCCGTGCCAACCATCAGCATGCCGGAAAGCAGCGGGACGGACAGGTCAATGCGATATCCCTTGCCATCGGCAGTGGCGTTGTTCAGACGCGTCATCATCGGGTTGGGCGGGTTTCGCAGCTTGAAATTGGACATTTTGTGATTCACGTCAGTCCAGTAGGCATCTGCGTGCAGCGCGTATCCCCCGATCTCGCCATCGTAACCGCCCTGCACGATCGAGGTATTGATATCGATAATATCCATTGGCAGTGCGGGCGTGCCGGTCGGATCGGTCTCGTTCCGCCTGAAATCAAGCGAGAATTCATGTGCGCCGGTGCGGAAACCATAGCCGCCACCGAAGTTGTTTCGCTCGTGCCGGGACGGCTTGATCTTGCCCCTGGAGAATTCGATGTTTCCACCCTTTTCGCGGCTGCCGAACAGATCCAGCTTGTGATTCCTGCTCGCCACCGATGCTGTGGTGCTCGCATTCCATGAATCATCGACCGTCGCTCCACCACCGCGTACGTCAATAGACGGGGTGATTCCGTCTGTTGTCGAAAAATCCGATCTCCGGGATTTGGCGATGACGGTACCGCCAATAGTCTCCTGGCCCTTGCTGACCGGCGATATGCCACGGATAACCTCGAGTGAATCGAGCTGATCACGTGGTATATAGGAAAGTGGCGGGTCCATACCGTTCGGCCCCCCGGTGTTGATATGGATTCCGTTTACCTGAACATTCACACGATCCCCGTACATGCCCCGGTACTGCGCAATGCCGGTCAGGGGACCGTTTCGGTTGACATTGGCACCGGGTGCCCTGCGCAAGAGCGCAGCGGTGTCCGGTGTGGTAGCCGGCACCTGTTCCAGGTCAATCCGGAAAATTGATGGCTCTTCCGCCACCGCGCCCTCGACCGTGATGTCAGGCAGCACCGTTGGCTCTTCAGCCGCAACCGGATTGCATGCGATTGTGAAAAGTATTGCCGGGACGTACCTCCGATGCACAGCATGGCGGATTCTGGTCTTGATGGGTAACACGTTCTACTCCCTGGAATCCGGTTATCCGGATTTTGTAGGTTATGGTGATATTGCTGGTTTAGTATTAAATACTTAGTAAAAGAAGGTTATCACCGCGTCCGGGTATTATGAATATGGCAAATTGTCGCAGGTCTCATCCTGCCAGACCCCACGGCGACATTGCCTGAATGGAATATCCGATCGCCAGGGCGCACGCATGAACAGACTGCTATCATGGCTGCGGGAACCCGTTGATGGAGCATCGCTGGCGGTATTCCGCATGGCCTTCGGTGCCATCCAGTTCTGGGAGGTATTTCGTTACTGGCCCCGGATTCAGCGGCTTTATCTGGAGGGGCTGGACAATCCGGGTGGCGGATTCCAGTTCAAGTACTATGGCTGGGGATGGGTCGAGGCGCTGCCCGGCGATGGCATGTATCTGCTGTTCGCCATCATCGGACTGGCCGCTGTCGGTATCATGCTGGGGCTGTACTACAGAATCTCCTGTACCGTCTTTCTGATCGCCTTCAGTTGGCAGTTCTTCATCGATCAGGCGAATTACCTGAATCATTTCTATCTGGTCATCCTGTACAGCTTCTGTCTGCTCCTGGTACCCGCAGACCGCACCTGGTCACTCAGCAGGAGTGCGCGCAGCGACTGGATCCCGCGCTGGGCGCTGCTCGGTCTCCTTATCCTGACCGAGATCGTGCTGATCTATGCAGGACTGGTCAAGATCAATACCGACTGGTTGAATGGCTGGCCACTGAAACACTGGTTCTCTGGCAGGTCTGCAGATCACCCAGTCATCGGTCCGCTGCTGAGTGAACCTGACTTCGCCATTATCGCCTCCTGGTATTCGATCATCCTGCATCTGGTCGGCGCACCACTGCTGTTTTTCAGGCGTACCCGGCTGATCGTATTCTGTCTCTATGCACTGTTTCATCTGAGTAATTCAGTCATATTCTCCATCGGGATTTTTCCCTGGTTGACGCTGGGCGCGACCACGCTGTTTTTTTCTCCGAACTGGCCACGCCGCTGGCTGGGTCTGGTAACATCCGGACTGCAGGCTGGACCCAGACCGGACCGGATCGAACTGCGGCTGGACAAGCCGGTGCTGGCGCTGCTGAGCATGTTTCTGGCCTATAACCTCCTTATGCCGATGCGTCCGCTGCTCTATCCCGGCCCGGTCGCCTGGACGGAGGAAGGCCACCGATTCTCCTGGCGGATGAAACTCAGGGATAAAGAGGCTCGCGCCAGTTTCAGGGTTCAAGATCCCGAAACCGGACGGGAATGGCAGGTGAACCCGCACGCCTGGCTAACCCGGCGTCAGGCCAGGAAAATGCCGGCACGACCGGATATGATTCTGCAATTCGCACATCATCTGGACCGGGTCTGGCAGGAAAAACACCGGGTCGCAAACCCGGTGGTAACGGCTCGCGTCTGGTGTTCACTGAATTACCGCAAACTCGCGACCCTGGTGGACCCGCGGCGCGACCTGTCGGTCGTGTCGCGCAATCTGAAACCGGTTGACTGGATTCAACCGCTGGATCCCGCCCTGAAACCCGGACATTATCGGCTGATTGAGTAGCAGCAATGGAAGAAAAACCGGTCATTCTGTTTGATGGTATCTGTCACCTGTGTGCCGCCAGCGTGCAGTTCATCATCAAGCGCGATCCGCACCAGCGCTTTCGTTTTGCGCGCCTGCAATCTGCAGTCGCGCAGCAATTACTGGCCCGCTACGGTGCCGCCGATAGTAACCTGGACTCGGTTATCCTGATTCACAAGGGTAAACTGCATCGCAAATCACGGGCGGCCCTGCACACTGCCCTGCTTCTCAATCGCGCCTGGCCACTGATGGGGCTATTTCTCCTGGTGCCCCGCTTCATCGCTGACCCGGTGTATGACTATATCGGCCGCAACCGATACCGCTGGTTTGGCAGGATGGAGTCCTGCTGGCTACCGGAAAGCGATCAGCGCTGGCGGTTTCTGGACCGGGAAGAAGGCTGAGGGTCAGGCCGGGATCACCACGCCGCCGCGATTCGCGCCGGTTGGTCTGCTTTCCCTACTACAATGACCTGGTTCATGCGGGTTATTCACCCCGCTCTATCACATAGAACAAATCCGCTGCCGAACTCAGCGCCGATGCCTCTCCGATCAGTTTCCAGCGGCTGCTCAGCGTATAGCGCAGGCGCAGGGTGGATACGGGTTCAAAGATCCCGATGCCGTAGCTGACGAACAACTCCGGCGTCAGGTACTTGCCTACCAGCAGGGAGGCCTGAGTCGTGGCGCTATCGGATTCACTCGAAATCTTGAGTTCGTCAACCCCGATACTGTCGCCAATCTGCTGGCCAAACAAATCACTGCCGGTCACTCCCAGCATCAGCGCGGCTTCGTTCATGGCCGACCTTTCCTCATCCGAGGTCCCGCGCTCCAGTGGACGCCCCAGAACCAGCCAGGACAATTGCTGCGATTGCGGCATGGGAGGCTCGGAGAATACCGAGAATCTGGGGACAAGCAGGCTGCCGCGCACCCTCGCGCCCACCAGGATATCGGGAGCCGGACGGCGTACTGCCTCGATGTCCAGCCCCGGTTCCGTGACCGACCCGCCTGCAAACAACAGTCGTCCGGTCCGGATCGTCAGATCCTGACCATAGGCACGGTATTTTCCGTCTGCGATACTGAGTTCTCCGGTTGCCCGGGCGGGACGGCCCGGTTCGCTGATTGCCAGCAGGCCGCCTTTCAGTTGTCCTTGCAGACCGAGCCCGTCGAAGAACACATCATCACCGAGCGTGAAGCGTACCCGGGTGTAGATCTCATAAAAATCCGGCCTTGCTCGCGGACGCTCCCGATCGATGATGATCTGGTCGGGCGATACCGTCAGTGTGGATGCAGGAAGTTTGCGGGGCTGGATCCTCGCATACGGTATCCGGATCTCGCCGGTCAGGTCAACGCGCCTTCCCGAAAGCACCAGTTCCAGCTCAGGAGAGGCAAGGATTTCCGCCTCGGGTGTATTCAATACCTCGATGTCCTCACCGCCGAGCTGCAAACGGGCCTCCGGTTCCGTGCCCGTCAGATCGACCCGCCCCCCGAGGGCCAGTATCCCCTCTCCCGAACGGGCCCGGGCATCAATGCGGATCTCCCCCGTATCCTCTCCGGCAATCTCCAGGCTGACCTCGGCAAGGGTCAATCCCGGCGTGACCAGATCCATGCCTGCATCAGTGAGTGCGAGGGTACCGAGCAGACGCGGTGCTCGCGGCGAACCCGAAAGTTGCATGCGGCCCGCCACAGTACCACGCAGATTGCTGACCTCCGGTGTCAACTGGCCGGCAAAGGAGATATCGGGCAGGTCCACAGACACCTCACCCTGTATTTTCCTCTCTGCCCACGGCCTGCCGGAGGCCTCGATGTCTGCCCGTGCCCCCAGATCCCCCGCACCCTGCTCCAGGGGAAGACGGGCCTCAAACCGGGCACGGTTATTATTGATCTCGAGGAGTGCTTTCCCGGCGGAGAATGAAATCAACTGGAGAGGTTCCCCCCCCTTTTCCACACTCGCCACCTGGCCAGTGGTAGTATCCAGACGCACCGTTGCATGCAGCGGCTGCCCCTTGCGTTCGCGATAGGTACCCTCCCCACTCAGGGTGCCCGTGATAGAGAGGTCCTCGGCAAGGAGGCCGGCAAGATCCTCCAGCAGCAGGGACTCCATCCGGAAGCCGGCAGTCATTTCCGCCTCACTCCGCTCTGCCCGCAGACAGGTAACGGCGCCGCCACTTCTCCAGCAGGTTTCCGGCAGTATCGCCCGGGAGCTACTGACACGTCCCGATACCGGCCGTACCAGTTGCCATATCGATTCAGGTCTATGCAAGGCAAGCGTGGCGCGTGTCAGGCGATAATCCCAATCGGATGCAGACCAGCTACCTTCGACGGCAAGATCCAGCCGGTCCCGGTCGGTGTCGGTAACCAGCTCGAGCCGGTGTGATTGTGGATAACCATCGCCCTGCAGCTGCAGGCTGATCAGATTCACCCCCCCAAGATAGCTGCCCTCCTGGGTAAGCTGGATGCGGGACCGTTCCTGTCCGCTCATATCGAGGCTGGCGTTCAGATCGAGCGTATCGATACGATGGTCTTCGTACTGCAAGCCTTTCCCTGCAAGCCGGGCAGTCAGATACAGGCCGGCCGGTTTGCCCCGCAGCCCGCCGCTGCCGGACAGGCGGCCCGATGCCGTTGGCAGCAAGCTTGCAAGATCCGGACTGTCCAGCTCCCAGGCAAGATCGTAGGTGGTGCCGGCTTCACCGGTGACGTGCATGCGCGTGGATCCGGAGACCAGTCTGCTGTCTTCCAGCACCAGCTGTCCCGGTTGATAGCTCCCACGGGCTTCGAGCTGCACCGGGATGTCACGCAACTCACCATCTACCCTGACCCTGTCGAAGCCGAGCCTCCAGGTTTCATCCCTGCTCGAGAATTCCGCCTTTGCCTGAAGGTCGATCGCACCCGGCCACTCCGGCCAGAGGTCACCAGGATCAAGGGAGCTGCCATCCACCTCTACACCTGCCGCCAAACCCTGTTCCCAGGAGAGTTGACCGGATCCATCCAGGGCGCCTCCCAGGGCTTCGATCCCGAACCGTGAAATCCCCAACGCTTGCCCGTTTCCCTGTCCATTGAGGCTGATTCGCCCATCGGTGTAACCGGGCAGATCGAACCGGGCAGAACCGGCGACCTCATAGGCATCCAGCACTCCCTTCACTGTCAATGTTCCCTGTCTGCTCAACGCTTCCGGTTCACCCTGCATTGGCCAGGCGAGATCGTTCCAGTCCAGCTGCAGATCGACAACGGGGTGTGGCGTATCAAACCCGATCCGGCCTTCCGCGTATATGTGTGCATTTGAGTCCTTCATGTCCAGCTTCAGCGCCTCCAGTTGCACGAAACCCGGATGCAGGGAAGCGCCAAGGCTCCCTTCCAGCGGTCCGGTCGCCGGAAGATCGCTCCTGATGTTGGCCTCCAGCCGCAACTGGTCAGGCGACCCGTCTGCTCTCATGTCCGCCTCGACCGGCAGCGCCGGCCAGTCGGCATGGATCTCCGCCAGGCTGGAGACACGCAGGTTCAGGCTGCTGCTGATCCCCGGCCCGGCAAAAAGATCGGTGAGCCGCGTCTCCGCGCTGGCGGTATAGGGTGGCTGCAGATCCAGTTTCAGGACGAGGTCTTGCAGCGAACCCGCAAGCCAGGTACGGGCATCCAGGCCAGCAAAGCCAGGGGGACTCGCAGTCCAGGTGAAATCGCCCTCTACAGGATAGTCCCCGGCAGCCTCCAGCCTTGCCGCGCCCTGAAGTTGCAGGTGCGGTGAGGATAGTGCGATATCCTGGATGCGCAGGTGCGTACCGTTGATTTCCGCTCGCAACCGGGCATCATGAATGATGACCGGTTCGCTCGCGGCACCTGTCAGTACGTTCACATCCTGTATGTGTAGTTCCTGCAGTTCGACGTCCAGGGGTATGTTGATGCGCTCGGGCAATACCAGCGCATCACCTTCGGGCTCGGTTTTCCCGTACTGTTCATAACGAACGCCACGAGCCTCAAGCTGCACGACCTGCAGCCTCGCTGCCAGCAGTGCCCCGGGATTCCAGACCAGTCTGGCCTCATCTGCCCGAAGCTCGAAGACGTCCGTCCGGTAACGAATACCCCGCAACTGCATGGATCCACCGAGTCTTCCGCTGACAGATTTCGCATACAGGCCAGGCACCGCCGTGTCAGTCACGCGTTGCCAGACGAAGAGCAGCCCGGCCTCTGTCGTGAACACAATCGTGATCAGGACCACCAGGAGCAGTAGCAGAACAGATACCGCGCCGAGACCAAGAAGAAGCGCTCGTCTCATAGTTCCGGCCCGATACTGATGTGTATCCGGTAATTATTGCTCGAGTCATCGAACGGATGGGCAATATCGAATCGGAGCATGCCCACGGGACTGCGCCAGCGCAGGCCGATACCCGCACCGGTCTTCAGGGACGGAACGAAATTATCGTCGGCATTACCCGAGTCGACAAACACGGCCGCGCCGAAATCGCCCATAAAAAGATAGTCGAATTCGATACTGCCGACGACGAGATAGCGCCCGCCGATGATGTCTCCGGACTTGTCAGACGGACCCAGCTTCTGATAACCATATCCACGCACGCTCTGATCGCCACCGGCAAAGAATCGTTCGGATGCCGGCATTTTGGCGAAATCCTCGACCGCCGTCCCACCCAGCTGGCCGCGGAGCAGCAACCGTCCCTTTTCGCCGACAGGATGCACATAACGGCCGATGGCCTGACTGCGTACAAACGCGGCATCGGAGATAAACCCGGCCGCTCCACGCAGATCGACGTTCCAGCTGAAGCCCTGGCGGGGAAAAAGGACATTGTCGGTACGCAGTTGTGACAGGGTGATACCCGGGATCAGATTTTTTGTCGTCCTGCTTTCTTCACCGAGCGAAAAGTCCTCATGCCGGAAGTTGAGATACAGGCGACGCTGTAGTGGCCCCCATTCAATATTGTGGCTGACGCCAATCGTGTAGATATTGGTGTTGCCCTTGCCCGCTACATCCTCGAAATCGGCGCTGGCCTTGAAGACCAGGCGATCCGATACAAGGTTGCCAATGGGAATCTTGTACTGCATACCCACCGACTGGGCAATCCGGGAGACCCGTATATCCGCCAGGACACTGTGCCCCTGATCATTGATCCTTCGGAACACCGTGGCCAGCGTGGCACGCGGACCGGTGTCCGTGCCGAAACCGAGCCCATACGCATACTGACGTGGTTTGGCCGGTGTTGTCGTGATAACCACGGGAATGTGGTAGTTGACGGCCTTCTCACGCTGCGCCTGCACCTCTACCTGATTGAAAAAACCACTGTCGCCAAGGGCCAGCTGGAGCTTGAGTAGCACATCGGTATCAAAAGGCTCTCCTTCCCGAAAATGTACATATCGATGGATAAATTGCGGATCGAGTATATCCTGCTCAATGGTGACGGACCCGAAATAGTAGCGTGAGCCGGTCTCCAGAACGAGTTCCACCTGCGCCTGCTTCAGCTCGGGAAATATGCGAAGTTCCGCCCTGGAGTAGCTGGCATCCAGATAACCGGCAGCCAGTGCGGCCTTTAGCAGGGATTGTTTGGTATCGGCATAGTCTCCGTGGTTCAGTTGCAGGCCGGCATGCAACTGGCCGGACTTCAGTGCCTCCAGTACCAGGGGATCCTGCCTGCCCTGTCCCTCGATACGGATATCAATATCGGTAAGAAAGATTGCCGGACCGGTATCAATCCGGAATGAGGCGATCCACCTGTCATCCTGCCGGTCCAGACTGGAGTCGATTTCAGGATCATAGTATCCGAATGGCTGAAGCGCCTGGAGGATTTCCTCTCGACTGCGCCGGTACAGGCGCTGCAGGTCTTCTGATGTGAGTTCTTTTTCTGTTTTCTCACTGCCTGGCAGCGATAGATTTGCGAGCAAGGGCCTGGAGTCATGACGGGCAAGGCCCAGGAAAGCGCGTACATTATCCAGCACGGCGCCTTCCACTCCGGATATCTCCACTTCCACTACTTCGGCGGCAAAAACCGTGCCTGCAAGGCACATTGCCCAGACGATATGGATGAGAAGGCGCATTACACTTATAGCCAGGGTTGTTGCCAGTACCCGGGTCCGGGAGTTGTTTTCAACCGGTGATTTACAGGAAACAACGAATATTTCTTATCCATGCCCGAAATCACCGCTCGCGGTCTATGTAATCGATTTCTACTGGAGCGGAAATTCTTCGCAATAAATGGGTATATTCCCAGCTTACATTTGCGCCGGGATAGTAACTATAGCCCGATACCCTCCGGCACCAACCTGCCGGATACCTCGTGCAGCCCCTTCACAACGGCGGTCACCGCATCCATCAGTGTCTGCAGATCAGCATCACCAATGACGAATGGAGGCATCAGGTAAACCAGATTTCCAAACGGCCTGACCCAGACCCCCCGCTCAACGAACATCGGTTGTACCTGCCCGAGATCCAGCGGCGCCTTCAACTCGACGACTCCGATTGCGCCGAGCACCCGTACGTCTCTGACCGGTGCAAGCGCACGGCAAGACTCCAGCCCGGCCCGCATTCCACCCTCAATACGTCCCACCCTTTCCTGCCAGGGTGAATCCAGCAAGAGCCGTATGCTGGCGAGGGCGGTTGCACAGGCCAGTGGGTTGGCCATAAAGGTCGGGCCATGCATGAAAAGGCCCGGATCTCCCGAACTGATGACCCGGCTGACCTCATTCGTCGTCAGCGTGGCCGCAAGCGTCAGGTATCCCCCGGTAAGCGCCTTGCCAACACATAGTATGTCCGGTGCAATCCCGGCATGCTCGCAGGCGAATAGCTTCCCCGTCCTGCCAAAGCCGGTTGCGATCTCGTCCGCTATCAGCAGCACGCCATACCGGTCACACAGACTGCGAACTTCGCGGAGGTACCCGGCAGAATAAAATTGCATACCACCGGCCCCCTGCACGATGGGTTCCAGTATCACTGCAGCAATCTGTTGCCCGCATTCAGAGAGCAGATCCGCCATTGGCTGAATCGAGGATTCAGGGCAGGGTTCGCCAAAGGCGCAGTCAGGAGAGTCAACAAAATACTGCTGAGGCAGGATATCGGAGAACAGGGTATGCATGCCGTTTACCGGATCACATACCGACATGGCTCCCAGGGTATCTCCATGATAACCATGCCGGATGGTCAGGAATCGCTGTTTGTGACGCATGCCCTTCGATGCCCAGTACTGCATGGCCATCTTCATCGCCACCTCTACGGCGACAGATCCCGAGTCTGCGAAAAACACCGATTGCAACGGATCGGGAGTCAGCGATACCAGCCGTTCCGCAAGCTCCACAGCAGGGCGATGCGTGAGCCCCCCGAACATGACATGTGACATATCGGCAAGCTGCTTTTCAACAGCGGCATTGAGAACCGGGTGGTTATACCCGTGGATCGCGCACCACCAGGAGGACATGCCGTCAATCAGTTCCCGTCCATCTGCCAGCTGCAGCCGGACACCATGGGCGGACCTGACAGGAAATACCGGTAAATCAGCACCCATCGCGCTGTAGGGATGCCAGATGTATCTCCTGTCGGACTGCACCAGGCTTCGGTGTTCCGCATCCTCCGACATTGCTTCATGCATACCGTCGACCACCATCACCGGGAAAACACCGTATTGTGTGCATTCCGTACGTTGCTTTCTCCGTTACAAGGACACCGGTTTCCATTGCACAGGATATTACTACTGCTTCGATACCCGGCAGCAATGTAATATCAATGAATATGGGTAAACTCCACGGCAACCTGTTTGCGGTACTCCTCATCGAAAACCAGTTCGATAGAGACTTCTCCATCTTCCTGCTCAATACGAACCTGCTTCAACTCCGGCATTCGATTGGCCAGATAGGTGCACATCGCAACGGCCATGGATTCATTCCCGCTGTTGAGGGCATGGAGCAGGTTCGCTGCGATGAATTGGACACGCTGATCCTGATCAGGATGCCTGATGGTCTCTTCACCGATCCTGATTCCCTCATCCATCTTCCGGTCCATTTTATCCAGGCATGCCTCCTGATGGATCGGCAGGGGCTTGCCCCGATCATATTCTAGTTGCGAGATACCATTGAGCAGTATCGCCATCAATTCACTCATCCTTCCTACTCCCGTGCCATCCGATGCTGAACCGGAACAGCTTGTTTCCGACGCGGGTAGCTCCGCTGAATGCACCCAGCAATTCAAACCTCGTAAATTGTTGATGCGACCTTACCTCCGCGACCTGTCCAGTCGGTATGGAAAAACTCACCGCGTTGTTTATCGATGCGTTCATAGGTGTGCGCGCCAAAGTAGTCACGCTGGGCCTGCAGCAGGTTGGCAGGCAGGCGCTTGCTGCGATAGCCATCGAAGTATGACAAAGCCGATGCAAATGCCGGGGCCGGAATACCGCTTTCTACTGCCAGTGTCACCGCCTTGCGCCACCCGGCTTCCGCAGATTTCAGCGCCTCGGTAAAGAATCTGTCCAGCGCGAGATTTTCCATCTGCGGATTGGCATCATAAGCCTCCTTGATATTACCGAGGAACTTGCTACGGATAATACAGCCGCCACGCCACATCAACGCAATCTCACCGTAGTTGAGATCCCATCCATGCTCCCTGGCCGCCTCGTGCATCAGCATAAAACCCTGTGCATATGAAATGATCTTGGAAGCATAGAGTGCATCATGCAATGCGAGGATGTTTTCTTCTTCGCTACCCGTGATCTCCACCTTTGGACCCGTACCCAGTATTTGAGATGCACGCACCCGTTCTTCCTTTAATGAAGACAGTACGCGTGCGAACACGGCTTCGCCTATCAGCGTTAGTGGTACACCCAGATCAAGCGCGCTGACCGCTGTCCATTTACCGGTACCCTTTTGCCCGGCCGTGTCGAGTATCTTGGTTACCAGTGGTTCACCATCTTCATCTTTCATCGCCAGAATATCGGCCGTTATTTCGATCAGGTAGGAATCGAGCACACCGCTGTTCCACCGCTCGAATACCTCCTGCATCCTGTCACAGCTCATGCCGAGGGCCGATTCCATGAGGTTATAAGCTTCGCAAATCAACTGCATGTCGCCGTACTCGATACCGTTGTGCACCATCTTCACAAAGTGACCGGCACCTTCCTGACCTACCCATTGACAGCAGGGTTCACCATCCACCTTTGCAGCAATCGACTGGAATATGTCCTTAACCAGTGGCCAGGCATCCGAATCACCGCCAGGCATAATCGATGGACCATGACGAGCACCTTCTTCACCGCCTGAAATACCGGTACCGATAAAATGCAGGCCATTTTCCGCAAGGTATGCCGTTCGCCGCGTGCTGTCAGGATAGTGTGAATTTCCGCCATCGATAATGACATCACCCCGTTCGAGCAACGGTATCAGCATGTCAATAAAGCGATCGACTACCTCCCCCGCCTTGACCATCAACATGAGCTTGCGCGGTTTGTCCAGTGACTGCACGAGTTCTTCCAGAGTGTGCGTGCCGATAACTGTTTTATCCTTCGCCGGGCCGTTGATGAAATCATCGACCTTGTTCGTACTACGGTTGAATACGGCAACCCTGTAACCATGGTCGACCATGTTCAGAACGAGGTTTTGACCCATCACGGCCAGCCCTATGAGACCAATATCTGCTTTTTCCATAATTTCCTTCCCGGTAACAGAACCTGCTTCCTGATCCCCTGCGGCCACGGGGGATCAGGAAAAAGGTTCTACTTGCCTTAGTGCATACGTGCATTGGATGAAAGTGAAGTAATTCCTTGTCAACCAGCCAGAAGATAACCCAAGTGATATGCGAAAGCTAACGACATCACGCGTATGTTACATAAGACATGCCCGGGAAACGCTATCCGGGCCGGAATCAGAATTCCCTGATTACCCTGGATGGTTATACTTTGTCTGTATACTCGCAGTAACGGGCATCCAAGCCGGACAAGTCTGATATGCGCCACCATCCACTGATCGTTTTCCTGTACATCCCGCTGTTCATGGCGCTTGCCACCGGGGTCCGTGCGCTGGAGTCCAGCTGGATAGATCCAGCCAGGATCATGGTCATCTACAATACGGCCAGACTGGACAGCATAGATCCCGCAGAGGTCGATAGCTTCTCTCGCGACATGGCTGAGTGGTACATGCGGCGCCACGGTATGCCATTGACGCACCTGTTCGGCTATGACATGGGTAGTCGAGTACTGTGGAAGAATCCGGGGGCGTTTGATTTTCTCAAGACCGTCGCTGATTACATCGAGCGCCATCATATCCAGGTGGTACTCCTGGCACCCGGGACGCCAATGCTGGTGCGCGATGCAAACAACCAGTCAACCCTGGCTCTCGATAGCCTTGCCGGCCATTCGCTCTGGTTCGCGAAGGTCAGGAAACAGGCACCCGCCTGCATGGCATCCGGGTCGATCACGGCGAGCAACAGCAACCTGTACTTTCCCTATACTGACATGAAGGATGGCGCAAGCCCCTTCGTTACTGTCAGCAGGGATGCGGCACGCTGGTGTCCGGATGGCGGCCAGCTGGAAGGCTACCGGCAGTGGTATGACACCCTGATGCAGGACCTGCGTGATCACCCGTCCGTCCGCCCCTATGGACGCATCGGCCTGCCCTACTACCTGGAGGTTTATCCGGATGAGACCCCGGAGATGGGCATCCCGCTTGAGAATACGGCATTCGTCAAGAAGCTTGTCAACGGCGGTATAGCCGCCACCACCTCCATCAAGGCGTTCAACAGCCAGTCGAAACGCGTCCTGCTCTTCTATGGCAGGGAGATCAATACAGCGTCTTTTATCGATGTCGAGGCCAGCATCAACGAGGCAATGGCACAGGATGCGATATTGCAGGGTATTGCCGCTGACCGGATAGTGCGGGTCTCACCACGCGGCGGTGACTGGAACGACAGGAGTTGCCTGGCAGAACCGGATTGGGACTACACCAGTGCAGATTTTAGAAACGGTCTGATCAGGCCGGCAGTCAATCCACTGCTCTTTTCAGCAGGAGGGGTCGGCAACACCACGGAAGCAAGGAAGCCATGGACGAAAAGCCTGGATGTTCAGTCCGGATTGGTCGCATCTGCCGTGGTCAGCAATGGCCGATCTTTTGCCGGCTCTATTTTGAAGCGCGGCGCTACAACGGCCATTGTCAACATCGTACACCCGCGAAACGCCCGTACACACGCCTGGTTCAGCGTCTTCCGGCAACTTGTCGGTGGTGCAACCGTGGCAGAGGCCATGATTACCAGCGGTGGTTCAGAGCGCGGCGGTTACATAACAGGGAGTATCTGGGGAGATCCGCTGCATGCCCCTTTTGGAAAGAATCAGGTAAAACTCGACTGGTTCACCGGGATCAGCGGATCTGAATAGATGCGGTGAAAAGGGTTCCGGAATGCCGGCCGTCGTGCATGCCTATGCGGACCGTTGGCAGGCGCGGAGAGTCCCCCCGATCCTGATACGGGTCCAGTCTCCTGCAAATCGTTTCCAGTATCCAGACAAACAGCAACATTTTGTTGGCAAATGCCAAACCTCCTCATGCAGACGGACCTCGAACCACAAGCCACTCACATGAATCATGGAATTTATATTGCATTACATAACAACAAGTTATAAATTTTTTTCCCGATTCATCGAAAACTGGCACGAGCCCTGCAATATCCAGGACAAGGACGGCAGGCAATGTCCCCGAACCATTAACCAGACACTGAAACGATGAAACTGAGGAGAAATGACCATGAACACAATCGCACTCAATGACCTGAACATGAACGTTGATCTCGACAACCAGGCCCTCCAGGC
>JARFQV010000006.1 GCA_029287615.1 Pseudomonadota bacterium
GCCATGCCCGGCGCCACTTCGACCCACAGACAGGCATCACCCGGAACCGGTGGAAAACCCTGCGACACAGAAGCCATGTATTCGGCCAGTTGTGGCTGCAGCGAATCGATGTAGACATAGGTTCTGAGTTCTATCATGCAAGTACTTCGCGTTGACCGACGGTTTCCTGCGCATGAGCGGGCCGCCAATCTCAACGATGCACCGCACCGGTAGCCTTACGACATGAGACCTAATCGAGCCGTTCCGCTTAGGGTGGGAAAGTCTAGGGACAGCAACAGTTTTATTCAAATAAATAATATAACTGGCATAGATAGATCATTATCTATGTATTGACCGGTCGCGGCATCCGCCCTGCATTCCACGGATTCATCGCAAGCCGGGAATCACCGATGCACGACCGGCAGCGTCACAGTTGACGTGTGGTTTTGACCCGCCGTTAATCTCCCTGCCAGCTATAATACTCTTTATAATATTATTAATACATGACCAGCGGTCGTTGCTATCCTGCCTCGTGGGCGATTGGAGACTGGAGTATGGGACAAGCGTTGAGAGCGGCCGTTACGCGTCAGCGCATCCTGCTGCGTGGCCTGCTGAGCGCACATATGGAACGGCTTGCGCGGCGCTGCGAGGAGGTATGGCCGGATCGGGATGCGCTGGAACGGCGTCTGCTGGAGGATCTTCCGACGCTGCCTTCCTGCAAGTACCTGTATGTTCTCGATGAACATGCGCACCAGATCACCGCCAATGCATCAAATCTCGGCCTGCTACCCGATCAGTTCGGTCGCGACCGTAGTCAGCGGCCCTATCTGGCGGAGGCGCTGGCCGGTGAACCCTTTTCACTGTCCGACGCCTATATCAGCCGCAATGCACGGCGACCCTGTCTCACGGCGGTCCAGCACGTGGTTGATGACGATGGGAACATCAGGGGCTACCTGGGCGCCGATTTTGACCTGCGCGAACTTCCGTTGACTCGCGAGATCTACCAGCAGCCCGAACAATGGCTTCAGGTCAAGGGCGATCCGGCGATACGCAGCGGTCTGTTTTACCAGCAACGGATCGAGAGCCCCATGGACCAGCGCATCGATGAAGTGCTGGATCTTGTCATCGCGCTGATATCTTCACACGGGGTATTTCATGGCAAACTTCATTTCTCCAGCTCCCGTGCCACCCTGTGGTTCATCGACGATCCGCTGCGCTACCGCATTCTCGATATCGAAGATCTCTCGGATCCGGGAATCGTGCTCGCCTATCCTTCCCGACACTATCCAAAGGATGCCGTGATTCCCGTGGCGAGGGTCGGTGAGGTATTTCAAACCTTCCGCGCCCTGCGCTTCATGGATGAAACCATCTATCTGCGCGCGGGCTCGCTCAACATATTCAATGGCATGGTCGGCCTGAATTTTTCCTGCGATGGCTCCCACTACATGCCCTGGGGGCAATTTCTGGACAAGAACCTGGGATTCTGGCTGGGGACGAGCGACCTCGTCTCCATGTGAGTACAGCGCGGTACCCCACAAGAGGTCGCTGATTCTCACAGGTATGCCCCGGATTCCGGAAGAAGCCCTCGAACGCGGCATTGTCCCGCTCTGAGCACCCCCCTGAAAATCCGCTTGCGGAAGCTGGATTCGAGACAACGACTTTCGGGTTCCGGGCCACCGGATCCTCAGAAATGATAGCTGGCGCCGAGCGAGATCAGATCGACCGAAAGGTCGCTCTCGAAACGTTCCCACTCCAGGCGGATACCCAGCCGGTTGTCGAAAAGGCGCAACTGCCCCCCGAAACCCCAACTCACATCGGTGCCGGAACGATCCCGGTTCTGGCCAATGACGCGGTTATCCTGTTTCCAGGCGATGGCTCCCAGCTTGGCAAACGCGGAAAAAACCGGCCCCATGGGCAGGGAAGCGACGCCCTGGAAGGAGAACCCCGTGGTCTCGACCTTGTAATTACGGCCACTCACCTCGCCCAGATCCAGCCAGGCGGCCTCCAGCCCCAGAAAGCGGTTGAACCGGTAACCACCGAAGATCTTCCAGCCCAGATCATCGTCATCCACATCGACGTGGAACAGGTTACCGTCGTAGTCTGCCGAACCCGCACCAAGGCCGATATAGGCGCCGGCAACAGCCGGGCCGGTAGTCAGAATCAGGACGAGCCAGACGAGCAACCGGGGCAGCTTCGCCAATGCCAATCCCTGTGCGTTCATTCGCGGGTCGGATAGATACTCATCCATTGAAAGTCGATTATCCGGTTCAGCCCGGTGCGGGCCTTCCCGGACAGCTTGTCCTTGCTGGCCAGCAACAGTCCTTCCGTGCAAACCGTCTCCAGGTTGAGACCGGATTCATACTTTTCGCGCAACATGGGGATGGTCTTCTGCTCGAAGACCCGTTTGCCATCAGGCAGCTTGCCGGTCAGGGAGTCGCCGGTGACCGTTACCAGCCGGAACCGATCCTGCTGGCTCAGGGCCTGCCTGATCTCGGTTGAGCGAATCTTGGGGCGCTGTACCAGCATCAGGGCATCCACGGCGTCTTCATCACCGGTCCTGATCTGCTCCAGCGCCTCCACGGTGTCCATGAATACCACCTCCGTATTCCCGAAGGCGGGATCCATCCTGCTCATGCCCCGGAAGGTCACCGCCACCCCGCTCTCCGGACCGGAAATGGCCAGGCGATAGCCCTTGTCAGCCTTCAGGTCCTCCGACGTCCTGATACCGCTGCCGGTCCCGGTGATAATGAACACACACTCGTCACCAATCGATTCCAGCACATCGAATTCACTACTGAACCCGGGATTCTGCTGCAGGTAGTCAACCAGGGCATCACTCTGCGTCAGCACCAGGGAGACAGGACCTTCGGGCTCGGCAAGCAGGCGGAGGTTCTCGATGGATCCGCCGGTCTCCCGAAGCTCGACTCTCAGCTCATGTTCGGCCGCGACCTGTTGCAGGCGGGCCGCCACTCCCCAGTAGCCGCGACCGGGATGCCCCGCACCAATGACGATATCCGGAGGAAGGGAAACGCTTTCGGTATCCGCCGCATTGACTGCAGCCCCCGGCATCAACAGGAGGGCCGTCAGCAACGCTAACCGGCGAATATTCGATATCAGGCGGGTATCAGCCATAGTCCTGCTCCCCAGGCATCAGAAGATAGGTACCGGACAACCGCTCAGGGCAGCTTCGACAACCAGGCATCGTTATCGAACCAGCGCGCCGTCAGTCTGTCCAGCTGACCGCTGTCCACGAGCAGGCTGAGCGCATTCTCCACCAGGTTGATCAGGTGTGGATCATCGGCAGGCAGTGCGATACCGAGGGGTTCGTAGGTCAGCGGCGTAATCAGCGACAGCAGGTCCGTGTCGGGATGACGCAGAATGGATACGAGGCAGACCGGATAGTCGGCAACCATGGCCTGCACGGAATCGTCCAGGACCTTGGCGACCGCAGTTTCGTAATCGTCCACGGTCACCAGGCTCACCCTGGGCAGGACCTCTTGCACCAGGTACTCGCTGGTAGATCCCTTCAGGGCAACCAGGCTGATACCGGGCGTGTTGATATCCGTCACCTCATCCGCCGAGGCAATGGTTTCCATCTTGGTCAGAAAGGCCTTGCCGGAGACGAAGTAAGGACCGACGAAGGCCGCCTTGCGATTCCTTTCGGGCGTAATGGTCATACCGGAGATCACCACGTCCACCTTGCCAGCCTCCAGGGCGGGGAGCAGTTCGGAGAACTTCATGCGCTCGATGCGCAGTTCGACACCCATGGTAGTGGCGAGGTAGGTGGCAATGTCGATATCCAGGCCGATCACCTTGCCATCCCGGGTTGTCATGTTGAGCGGTGGCATATCGCCTGTTGTACCCAGTACCAGCTCGTTCTTATTGATGATTCGATCGAGTGAAGAAACCCGTTCCCCCGACACGCCATTCTGGGCGGCACATCCCGCCAGCAGCACCAGCGCCAGCACCAGTAAAAATGCAAGATATTTCCGTAACATGACTATATAACTCCGTTGTTTGGATGATCTGCCGCCGGCAGGGCCGCGGATGACCGGGGGAAGATAGCATACTCACCGCCCATCTATCACCCGCTTTGTACCCAACTTGCCGTCAGCCAGGCTTCAGGGTACCTTAGTCGCCTCGTCCTGGGCTCTATTTGACTGTTATTACTGAGATTAAGGGAGATACATGGCCGGTTTTGTCGAGGAACTGATCGGGCGCTACCAGAAACACCTGGAGAGAAACCGGACCCGACCCTTTCTGGATTCGGTGATGGCGGCCTGCGCGCTGGTGGCGATTGCCGAAGGCAAGGTCACCTTCAGCCATCGGGTTCATATCGATCAGGTCATCGACACGCTGGAGGAACTCAAGGTCTTCGATCCCCACGAGGCGGTCGATCTGTTCAATGAGTACGTCGCAGCTATCCGGAAATCACCCTCGGCGGGCCGGAAGAAGGCCCTTGATTCGATACTCAGGGAGGTGCGGGATGATCCGGAAAAGGCCCGCCTGCTCATCCGTATCTGCCTGGCGGTGAGCGAGGTAAACGGCGAGATTCCCATGGCGGACCAGATTGAAATCGTTGCCCTGTGCAGCAGGATCAATGTGGATCCCGACGAATTCGAGCTCTACACGGAAAACCTGCCCAACCTGTAACCGGGCATGCGGCTCGGTAACCTGCCTGGCGGGCCATGAAATCCAAGCTGCAGTCACTCTCCGCGCAGATCGGCGACTGCATGATTGCAGACCGCCATTCCCTGCAGCGCAGATTGCGCAGGATTCAAGGGGATCAGCGGGCCGGAAAGGACTGTTCACGTCGGCTCGGCACACTGGAAGCCGCGATCCAGTCATCGCTGCAACGCGCATCCACCCGGGCGGCCAGCCTGCCGCGCCCGGTCTACCCGTCCGACCTGCCGGTCGCCGAACAACACCAGAGAATCGCCAGGGAGATCGATACCAACCAGGTGGTGATCGTCTGTGGCGAGACCGGTTCGGGAAAGACCACCCAGCTGCCCAAGATCTGCCTGGAGCTGGGCCGCGGGGCACGCGGACTCATCGGCCACACGCAACCCCGGCGCATTGCAGCCCGGAGCGTGGCCGCACGGATCGCCACTGAACTTGGCTGCCAGCCCGGCACCCAGGTTGGCTACAAGATACGCTTCAGGGATCAGGTTGGTGCCGGGACCTGTATCAAGCTGATGACCGACGGGATCCTGCTGGCGGAAATCCAGGGCGACCGTTTTCTCACCCAGTACGACACCCTCATTATCGACGAGGCGCATGAGCGCAGCCTCAATATCGATTTTCTGCTCGGCTATCTCCACCAGCTGCTGCCCAGGCGTCCCGATCTGAAGCTGATCATTACCTCTGCGACCATCGACCCGGAGCGTTTTGCACGGCACTTCAACGATGCACCGGTTATCACGGTATCAGGTCGCACCTACCCGGTGGAAGCCCACTACCGACCCCTTGCCGGTGAAGACGATGAGACATCCGACATGCCCGGCGCCATCCTGGGCGCCGTTGACGAGGCAAGCCGCCTGGGTCCCGGCGACATCCTGATCTTCCTCGCCGGCGAACGGGAAATACGCGACACCGCAGAGGCACTGCGCAAGCACCACCCGCCACACACCGAGATTGTCCCGCTGTACGCGCGCCTGGGCACGGCCGAGCAGAATCGTGTATTCAAACCGCACAAGGGGCGTCGAATCGTGCTTGCCACCAATGTGGCCGAGACATCGCTGACGGTACCGGGTATCCGCTATGTAATCGATCCCGGTTACGCGCGCCTGTCCCGTTACAGTTACCGAACCCGGGTGCAGCGTCTGCCGGTCGAAAAAATCTCGCGCGCCAGCGCCAACCAGCGCATGGGCCGCTGTGGCCGAATCGGCGCCGGCGCCTGTTTCCGCCTGTACACCGAAGAGGACTTCGAGGCGCGGCCCCTGTATACCGATCCCGAGATCCTGCGCACCAATCTGGCCAGCGTTATTCTGCAGATGAAGGCCCTCGGGCTCGGCGGCATCGAACGCTTCCCGTTCATCGATCCGCCAGACCGGCGAATGATCAAGGACGGATATCGCTTGCTCGATGAACTCGGCGCCCTGCAGGGAGAGAAGCTTTCCCCGATCGGCAGGCAACTGGCCAGGCTTCCCGTGGACCCGAGGATTGGCCGGATGCTGATCGCCGCACACGACTACCACTGCCTGAGCGAGATTCTGGTTATCGCCAGTGCCCTCAGCATACAGGACCCCAGGGACAGACCGCTGGAGAAACAGCAGAAGGCCGATGAGGCGCATCTGAAGTTTGCCGACAAGGACTCCGACTTCCTGAGCTTTCTGAAACTCTGGACCTTCTACATGGACAGACGCAAGCACCTGTCCCGAAACAAGCTGCGCAAGCTGTGCCGGCAGAATTTTCTGTCTCCCGTGCGCATGGAGGAATGGAGGGATATTCACTCCCAGCTTCACACCCAGGTCTCCGAGATGGGAATGAGTCTGAATGCGCTACCCGCTGACGACAACGCCATACACCAGGCATTGCTCACCGGCCTGCTGACCCACATCGGCTTCAAGGAAGAAGATCCGGAATACGCCGGCACGCGCAATCGCAGCTTCCATATCTTCCCCGGCTCGGGGCTGGTCAACAAGCGACCGAAGTGGATCATGGCAGCGGAACTGATCGAGACCAGTCGCTTGTATGCACACACCATCGCGCGTATCCAGCCCGGTTGGATCGAAACCATCGGGGCGCACCTTATAAAAAGGAGTTACTCGGAACCACACTGGTCGAAACGGGCGGCACAGGTGCGGGCCCTGGAAAAGACCACTCTGTACGGACTGACCATCAATCCGGGAAGGCGGGTTCATTACGGTGCCATCGAGCCGGCAGCGGCACGCGAGATCTTTATACGCAACGCACTGGTCGCCTTCGAGTACAGCAGCAAGGCCCCCTTCTTCCTTCACAACCGGCAGCTGATCCACGACATCGAATCCCTGGAACATCGTTCCCGGCGTCACGATATCCTGGTCGATGATGAAATCCTGTTTCGATTCTATGATGACCGTATCCCGGAGGGAATATATTCGGGGCGCCGATTCGAACAGTGGCGCAAAAAGGCAGAAAGGAAAAATCCCAGGCTGCTGTTCCTCGAACGAGCGGACCTGATGCAGCATGACGCGGAGAGCGTGACCGGGATGCAGTATCCGACCTCTCTCAGCATCAACGGGGTCGAAATGGAACTGGCTTATCACTTCGAACCGGGGCACCCGGAAGATGGCGTTACCCTGGTGATTCCCCTGCCGGTTCTCAATACCCTGCACCCTGCTCGATTCGAATGGCTGGTACCCGGCATGCTCAGGGAGAAGATCATCGAAATGATCCGTTCCCTGCCCAAGACGCTGCGCCGCAACTTCGTGCCGGTCCCCGCCATTGCCGGGCGATGCGCTGATACCCTGCGTCCAGACGGCACCCCGCTTGCACTGGCGGTTGCCTCCTTTCTGAAACAGCAAACCGGTATCGAACTGGCCGCAGGGAACCTTGATCCGGCATCACTGCCCGATCACCTGCGCATGAACTACCGGGTTGTGGACGGAACGGGCCGGATACTGGGCACGGGGCGGGATCTTGCCGCGTTGCAGACAGAACTCGGTGCACAGGCCCAGGAGAGTTTTTCATCCGAAGTCAGCTGGGAGCTGGAACGAACGGGGCTGAAGGACTGGGACTTCGACACCCTGCCCGCCTGCGTCACGAAAACCACCGGCGGTGTCACCGTCAGGGGCTACCCTGCGATCGCCGATGATGGCAGGTCCGTTTCCCTCCGCATACTGGAGACGCCGGAGCAGGCCATGCTTGTCCACCGGACGGGCATGCAAAGACTCTTCATTCTCCGGCTGTCCAGGAGGATCCGTGACCTGGAACGACATCTGCCCGGCATCAACACCCTGTGCCTGCAATACATGCCGGTCGCGGGATGCGATGCCTTGAAACAGGACCTGATCCGGGCCAGTATCGACCGGACATTCCTGGCAGACATCGATGACATCCGCAGCCGGGCGGACTTCGATGCCCGCCTCGCCGAAGGCGCATCGCTCCTGGTCGGCACCGCCAATACACTCTGCGAGCGTATTGCCGCGATCCTGCACGAATTTCACCAGATCAGGCAGCAGATCAAGGGCTCGATACCCCCCGCCTGGCTGGCCGCCGTGCAGGATATCAGGGAGCAACTCGATCACCTCGTCTATGACGGCTTTGTATTGCGGACACCGGATCAATGGCTTGCCCGGATTCCACTGTATCTGAAGGCCATACAGTACCGCCTGGAAAAACTTCGCTACGATCCGGACAAGGACCGCAGGTCAGCCGCCCTCATTGCGCGGCATTGGGAGAAGTGCCTGTCACGAATGCAGGAGTCGGAACCCGGCCGTGCCAACGAGGAATTCGAAACCTATCGCTGGATGATCGAGGAGCTGCGCATTTCCCTCTTCGCACAGCAACTCAGAACTCTTTTTCCGGTATCTGCGCAACGCCTGGACAAACAGTGGGAGAAACTGAAAAGAAACCGGACCCGGTAGATGCATTGCGGACCGGCCAGACACAGTGTTGGAAAATTTCCGACAAGCCTCCCGAAAACTGTTTTCCATACCAATACAGGTCAGTACCGACTGGTACCGGCCCCGCGTGACACAGACCCACCCGAATAAGTATTTTCGCATCAAATACAATTAGTTAAACAGTGCTTCCCGGCCCCGAGGAACAACTGGCACGGCCCTTGCCTAGTCATCTGCGCAGCCTCTTAAGAACA
This sequence comes from Pseudomonadota bacterium, assembly GCA_029287615.1. Taxonomy (GTDB): domain Bacteria; phylum Pseudomonadota; class Gammaproteobacteria; order UBA9214; family UBA9214; genus JARFQV01. Next base: position 8,777 of record JARFQV010000006.1, read on the forward strand.
CAATCCGCCAAGGAGATGACCATGACTAACAAGCTCGCAAGAATAACCCGGCGATGTGCCGGTGCACTCTTACTCACCGCAGCCACCAGCCAGGCCCACGCCTTTGCCCCCGGTATCGTTTGTGAAACCGGAGCCAGCGATTCACTGTGCGATATCCAGATTACACCTTCCGTTTCCCTGGAGGCACAGCTTGGTTCTATCCAGGACTCGCCTGATCCGTACCGGATCGAACTCACCGGCAATGTCACCATCGTCACCGACGCCATGCGTCTACCCCTGCTGGAATCAGAACTGGTGGTCAATACGGATCCTGAGGGATTCGAGTTGTATGGATCGGCACGGGTTCCCCTGGATCAGATGCCTTTGCTGAACAAGGCAGAGTTCGAGCAGGTGCCGATCATGACGGTAGGCCTGGTACAGGCCAGTACCATCTCGGAGCTGTTTGATAACCAGTTGCCCCTGAACACGGCCATGGGCCTGGATGGCACGCAACGGGACAGCGCACAACCCTACCTGTTGTTCCATGCCGATTCCGGCATGACCATGAAGGTAGACAACCTCGTTGGCGCCGAGACCGGGTTGAGTTTCTCCATTCCGGGATCACAAAGCTTCACCCTGGTGATCGATACCCTGGATCCCTATGTCTACCTGTCAAAATCCATGCAAGCCAGCAACCAACAGGACCAGTCCGACGGCAAACCGGACACCCTGGTTGTCGTTTACGAGCAATACGACGCGGATGGCAATCTTGAGACGACATTCTACGAGCACTACGACCAACAGGGGGTTCTGGTAAAGAAGTATCTGCAGAGTGCCTCCACTGGCGGCATGATCGAACACGCCTACAGTGATACGGGTGGTGTAACCGTTACGTTTTATCAACCAGACGGTAACGGGAATTACCGACAGGAAGGCAGTGACGGCACCAACGGAAGCGTTCTCAGCACATCCGAGATCACCGAGGGCAAGCGGAAGGTCCGGCAAACCGCTGAAGACAACAATGATCCGAACAATAACGAGGAAGAGAGTTCGGATCCCTTTCCGATTGACTCCATCGGGTTTTCCGCTAACGGCTGGATCCCCTTCGAGGCCCGGACGAGCTTCGGCATACCCCGGGAATCGCAACGCTTTGCCGGCCAGCTATTCCTGAGTGGAGAGATCCCCATGGGTTCAACATTCGTTAACCTGGAGGGTGATGTCGTTACCTATATCGGCGAAGAAGGCTATGCCCAGGGCGGCAACGGTACCCTGTCCGTCGGATTCTCTTTCCTGAAGGACATCGTCGACTTTTCACTGGAACTGGGTAATGCCACGGCCGCGGTACAGGTGAGTCCAGCCAGACAGATGACCTATATCAGCGGGGAGCTGGATCCCGATACCCTGTTTTTCGACGACATCCTTCCGATCTTTCCCAAGGTGGGTGCGAGGGCAGCCGGTTATATCGATAACAGCCTGGATGACGCGCATATCACGATCGAGGGTGAGTTCGATATCGGCGCAGAGGTGCTTGGCAACCTGATTGGTGTCAATCTCAGTAAACTGTCGGCCACACAGGCCCGCATGACGATCAATAACCAGGGGGTTGTGATCACCGGCACCACCAGTGCCAGCATTCACCCTGCCCTCGAACTGGGTGGCCAGGTCGCAGTACGCGCGGAATTGTCATGGCTTTCACCGGAGGATATCAGCCTGGAACTGCGCGGTGATATGAGCGTCTATGGCGTGGGACTGCAAGACGTCCTGGTCTCGATCAGCAAGCAGGGGATGGCCATCAATGGCGCATTTGTTACACCGCTCACCAGTATCGGTCTTGCCGGAAGTATCACCAACCAGGGACCGTCGCTGACCGGTACCGCAAGCGTCGTGCTCGGACTGGGCGGAATCACGCAGGCGATGAACCAGGCGGTTGACGGCATCAATGCTGCGCAGCGGGAGGTGAACCGCCTGTCCGGGCTGATCGACGCGGCAAGGGCGATGGTCCTGAGCGAACGTGAACGTCATGCAGAACTATTGCAGGATGCCCGTAACGCCCTGTCTGCCGCACAGAGCAAGGTGAACAGCCTCAACAGCCAGATCAGTACGCAATACGCGTGGATCAGCAAGCGCAAGGCCGAGATCGCCAGCTGGAAGAGGTGGCTGAATCGAGCCAAGTGGTATCAGAAGGCATCGCGGGCGGCACGCTATGCCTATGAGTCAGGATGGCGCTATGCGGATATTGCGTCCCGCTACACCAAGATCGCCGCGCTCAAGGCCTCCCTTTATACCGCCAAGGGTATCCTGGAACTCGCCAAGCTGAGTCTGCAGGCGCTGGAGAACGCGACAGAGGTTATTCCTGTTGACGCCGATCCGAGAGTGGCGAGCCTGATTGCTGCCAAGGCGATCGCCGACACTGCGCTGGAACTGGCAAAGGCGCCTCTGGAAGGCATACCGGTAATTGATGGTGATTTTTCAGGCAATATCGAGGCGAAGCTGGATCTGTCCGGTATCAGTGGAATCGTGACCGCGCAGTTCGAGGGTTATTCCCTGCTGCAGGGAACGGTAACATTCGGGGCACGCCCCGAAGCCTGCATCCGGTTTCCAACCCTGGGGGATGCCTGCACCGCCCTCTAGGGGCTGCTTTACAGGCGCAATCATCGACCTCTTTGGCCAGCCATCCGGCTGGCCATTTTTTCGCGGACTGATCCGTCTTGCTTGTGAATTGATATACCGGATTAATCTGGTCTACCATAGGCGGCTGTAATCGATAGCGAATTCCAGCTGCACTCCAGCCTGCCGGCAACCCTCCCGCTGCAACTCCGGAGCAACCGATGACACCCACAGAAATTTTCGAGGCACTGAATCAGGATGTAATCGGGCAGGACCAGGCCCTTCGGGACATGGCGGTTGCGATTTACAAACACCTGATCGAGCATAGCGTTGGAAACGTGCTCATGATCGGCAATTCGGGCACTGGCAAAACCACCATCATGCAAGCCGTGGAACGCTTCTTTACCCAAACCGCGGGGTTCGAGAAATACTCCACCATTATCCGAATCAACGCCAATCTCGTTGCCGACATGGCAAGCCGGGGACAGCAGACCAGTATCGTCATGGACCGGCTGGCACGCAGGGCGGCTGATATCCTCGGTGAGAAAGCCAGCCTTGAGTCCATGCGGGAATACGTCTCTCACGGTATTGTCTGTGTCGATGAAGTGGACAAGATCAGGGCAGTTATCGGCGATGAACCCAATATCAAGGGAATCGTCGCACAGGACAGCCTGCTCACCCTGATGGAAAACGAAAACGTTCAGGTCGAAATGCCCTACTTCGATGCAGGCGACTGGCATACGGTCACAACCCCGATCAACACCAGGCATGTTTTTTTCGTTGCAGGCGGTGCCTTCGAAGAACTGTATGACCAGGTTTATCAACGGGTGACCCAAACCTCGGGCACCGATAAATTCTGGAGACTGACACCCCGCGCCGACGGGAGCCTGGATAGAAAATTCGTATTCGAACTGGTTCGCCACATGCAGATGGAAGATATGTTCGCGTATGGCATGACACCACAATTTCTGTCCCGCTTTGACAGTGTGGTGATGCTGGGTGACCTGAGTGCGCCACACTTGCTGCAGATATTCCAGGATACCGCGGGCGCAATCTGGCCCATTGCGGTCGACTATTTCAAAAATGCCGGCATTACCCTCACCATCACGGAGGAGGCTGCCTTCTTGATAGCCGATATGGCGGCCAGCAAGAATCGCCTTGGTGCACGGGCACTGCGGGAAGTATTTGGAAACATCATCAAGGGATACGAATACGATCCTCTCGCCACCGGACTGGTCAGGGAACAGGATGGGAGGCGGACACTGGAAATCACGTCGGATATGGTTGAAGCATCCCGCCAGGCCTAGAGGATCTGTATCAGCCAGCCGTGTTATTCTTCAACAACCCGGTTCAGCCACCCGGTGATCAGCCTGTGCAGCTCCTTGAGGCCAATCGGCTTGCTCAGGTAATCATCCGCACCGGCCTCCAGGCAGCGCTCGCGATCCCCGGGCATGGCGAGTGCGGTCAGTGCTATGATCGGAGTCCTGTTGAATGAACTGTCTGCCCTGAGCCGTCGGGTTGCCTCCAGCCCATCCATGTTCGGCATCTGTATGTCCATGAGGACGATATCGGGATGCTCCTCGATGGCCATTGCAACTGTCTCAACACCATCCCTTGCATTGATCACGCGATACCCCACCTTGCTCAGGTAGCCGGATAACATGTTGGCATTGGCTTCATTATCCTCTGCCAGGAGAACCGTGACATCAGTACCGGAAACCGTCACCAGGTCTTCCGTTGTATCTAATTCCCCGGTACTCCCCGGGACTCGTTGCTCCTGCGCATCCCTTTCCCAGGGAAGGGTGACGTTGAACCGGCTTCCCTCACCCGGCTTGCTATCGACCGATACGCTCCCGCCATGCAGGCTCGCCATACGGTACACGAGGGCGAGACCCAGACCGGTACCACTGTACTGGCGGGAAAGCCGGGTATCGAGTTGCATAAAGGGCTGAAACAACCTGCCGAGCTGCTCTTCGGGAATCCCGATACCGGTATCCCACACGCTGAACACGATCTGGCTTCGTTCCGCATTTCCGGTCACATCAAGCCCCACGGAACCGCCATCCGGTGTGAACTTGACCGCATTCCCCAGCAGATTCACCAGCATCTGTTTCAAATGCCGACTGTCCCCGAAAATGATCCTTGCCTCCGGGTCCATTTGGAGACTGACTTCGAGATGCTTCTGCCTTGCCGTCTGTCGCACGATACGGAGACTCGCATCGCATAACTGTTCCACGGGAACGGCATCGAATTCAGGTTTCATCTTGCCCGCTTCCAGTTTCGCCACATCCAGAATGTCATTGATCAGCGCCAGCAGATGATTCGCGCTTTCCTGCACCGTCGCGACTGCCTTCAACTGTTGCTCGTTGAGCGGGCCATACATCTGGTCGGAAAACACCTCTGATATGCCGAGAATACTCGTTAGCGGAGTCCGCAGCTCGTGACTCATGGACGCCAGAAACTCGTCCTTTGCACGGGCGGTACGGGCCAGCTCATCGATGGCATGATTGAGTTCGGCGGTTCGCTCCCGTACGCGGTCCTCCAGCATCGACTTTTCCTCGGCCAGTTCGGCATGGGCCATCCGCAATTCTGCCTCGGCACGTTTGCGCTCGCTGATATCGGAAAAGGTAACCACTGCACCGATTAACCGGCCCTCCTGTCTTACCGGATAGGAGCTGTATTCGACCGGAAAGCTGGTACCATCACTACGCCAGAAAACCTCGTCATCCACATGGGCGGGAATCCCGCTGTGATAGGTAACCGAGGCCTTGCAGTCATCGACCGAATAAGGGGAACCGTCCGCATAGGTGTGGTGCGTCAGTGCATGCATATCCCTGTGCAGCACATCGGAGACCCTGTTGTAACCGAGCATCGACAGGCCTGCCGGATTACAGAAGATGCACTCGCCGGCGGTGTTGACACCGTAAATACCCTCACCGGATGAATCGAGTATCAACCGGGTCCGTTCCTCGCTCTCGCGCAATGTCTTCCTGTAACTGGCCAGACTGTCCTGCATGGTCCTGAGCGCAAGCAGCATCTTCGCTGCCTCCCCCTTACCATGAGCCTCTATGGGACTGGAGAGATTACCGTTCGAAATGCGCTGGGCGATTCTGGTTGCAGTCATGACCGGACGTCCAATCGAACGGTCGATCAGCCAGACCATCAGTGCAATGGTGCCGGTTATGACGCTGATAACGATGAGTATGATGCGCCTTTCCACCCGTGCCACCGTGTTTTCGATCTCTGCAAGTTGCTGCTGCTTGTATGTTCTTGCCGATGAAACCACACGATCCAGAAGATCGGTTGGCTGTCGATCGATCCCCCGCACCTGCATGTCCACTGCAATATGCGGGTTTTGCTCTGCCTGGTGGAAAGATTCGAGGGCATGCAGGTATTGGCCGCCCAACCGCTTGTGCGCCGCCAGAAACTCCCTGGCGATCTGCCCTGCTTCCGGATTATCACCCAGCAAGGAAATCAGATTCTCGACCGCATCTCGCGTATTATGCTCTTCATCATGGAACTGGGAAAAATATTTCCGGTACAGTTCCGGGTCATGACCTCGCAGCAGTATGTTCTTCCATTCCTGAACCTGTTTCTTGAAATGAACCTGTGCGGACAGACTCGTCGAGACAATCTGCGAGGTGAGTTCCCGTATTTCTGACTCCATGGTGGTGGCCAGCCGGTAGGTATAGACGGCATAAAATCCAACCGCCAGATTCACGATCAGGAGTATGGCCAGCCCCAGTGCGAGTCTTGTCCGTATGTTCATGCCGGGCCGGTTGCAAACCTACCTTACCTCGACACGCACCCGGATCCAGCGATTAAGCGTCGCCTGCAATGCACCACTGCGTTTCCACTGCTCTATAATGGTGTTGATCTTCTCAAGCAGCTCCGTGTCGGATTTCCGCACTGCCCAGGCAAGATATTCCTCGGTAAGTGGCCAGTACAGCGCCATCAAATCGTTCATTTCCGGATCGGCCGCCAGCTGCCATGCCGTCGGCGCATCATGGACGAAGACATCTATTTCTCCCGACCGAAGTGCAGGTATGCCGTCATCTCCCGTTTTCAGGGAAACATACTCCGCATTTTTCAGGTTCTCCCTGACAAAGAGTTCACCCGTGGTATTCGAGATGTACCCGACACGGGCACTGGTATCGTACAGTGCCTGCGGTGAATTGATACTCCCGATATCCGTGACCCGGATAATCGCCATCTGACCGACCCGCATATACGGCTCGGTAAACTGGACCAGCTGCATTCTGGCGGCTGTTTCCGACATGCCGGACATAATGATGTCGATATGTCCCCTGTTCAGCGCCGGGATCAGGTCATCCCAGGGGGTCTCGATAAATTCCACTTCCCTGCCGAGTTCCTTGCCAAGTTGCCGGGCAAGGACAATCTCTATTCCCGTCAGTTCGCCATTCTCCTTGTAGATGATCGGTATGTAATCGGGATCGACTCCAACACGGAGCACACCACCTGTTTCTGCTGTATCCACAATCCGCTGGCTATTGTTGCCCTGCTCTTTCCCGGCACCGGTACACGCGGACAGCAAGACCAGCAGACCCAAAGCAAACCACTGAAGTATCGATCTATACACATTACTCTCCCTGGTCAGGAACATTCCCGACATACATGAAATCATCACCGGTCCTGCAAGACGAAAGGAACAAGCCTGCCGGCTGTACTGCAAGACTCCGGTTCCCCGGCCATGAACTATCCGATCAGTTCACGCACGACCCGGGTTACCGTCTCCGCATCCACCGGTTTGGTGAGGTGACCGGCGGCACCCATTTCCATTGATTTTTCCTGATCTGCCGTATCGTTCATACCGGTAACAAAAACGACAGGAATTCCGCGGGTGTTTTCCCCGGATTTCAGACGCCGGCAAACCTCGTAGCCATCCATCCCCGGCATCATCACATCCAGCAGGACCAGGTCCGGCACCGGTTCCATGCCGGCTATCTTCAGCGCCCTCTCCCCGTCCTTTGCCACCTTGACCTTGTAGTGATCCTTGAGGATCCCCGCCAGCATGGTGATATTCATGGGGGCGTCATCAACAACCAATACGACCTTTTTCTCCATAAATCCGTCCTGTTTTCTGCCTTGCCATATGCATGGAAAATCATGAGGCCTGGTGTCAGCCTTCCGGTTCGGCGATGTGCTGCTCCAGATTAGCCAGTATGTCCAGCGCCTCCTCGAAATCGAAATCATCGATGGCCTGCCCGAGTGACGCCAGTCTCTGTTCCAGGTCACTGTCCGCGAGCCACTCCTTCAGCACATCCAGGGTCTCAGCGGCATCGGCATCATCATCTTCCAGCAAACCACGAAGGCGATTGACGATCTGAGCGAGCGATTCCTGTCCGTTTCGGGCCGCTGTATGTCCTGCACCGGATCCCGAATCCAGTGAGGCTATGGCCTGCAGGACGGTTTCCAGCCCGGATCGTACCGCATCCAGCTCACCGCTCACATCCTGTCCGGACTGTATTGCCGCCTCCAGCACGCCCGCCTCTTCCTGCAACCGCCCGGCACCGACATTGCCGGCCAGTCCCTTGAGGGTGTGGGCCAGACGCACGGCCGTCTCCCGTTCCCCGCTCTGCAGTGACCGCTCTATCTGTTCGGGCAAATCGGACTGACTTTGCCTGAATTTTTCCAGGATGCTGCGGTATAGCCTGCCATTATTACCCACGCGCGCCAGTCCGGCAGCCGTGTCGATCCCCGGCAGGTCCGGCCATTCTTCCGGCTGACCGGCTGCAGCCCCGGCCGCCTCCTCGAATGCCGGGCGCTGCCCAACCGGTTTGGGCTCCCGATCATCGCTCTCCTCAATCCATCGCCCGAGTACCTCAAACAGGTTCTTGACATCGATGGGCTTGGCGACATGGTCGTTCATACCGGCATTGAGTGCGACTTCCCGGTCACCGGCCATGGCATTGGCGGTCATGGCGATCACGGGCAGGTCCCTGAAACGCCTGTCCCTGCGTATCTCGGCTGTCGCCTGGTAACCGTCCATGACGGGCATCTGGATGTCCATCAGTACCGCATCGAATTCCTGTGGACGAGACTGCAGCAACTCCACGCCCTCGCGGCCGTTACTGGCGATGCTGATGTAGACCCCGGCATGCTCCAGTATCTCCTGCGCCACCTGCTGGTTGATCTCGTTGTCCTCCACCAGCAGGACGCTTGCCCCGATGACCCTCTCCGGCAGGCTCATGGCACTCGCGCCATAACGCTTGCCCACCCCCTTGCCAAAGACCTTCAGAATACCGTCCAGCAGGGTGGAGGGAGACACCGGCTTGACCAGCACACCTTCAACGAAGGAAGTATTCGCCTGCTGCAGCAGTTCCTCCCGGTCATACGCCGTCACCATCAGCACAGCGGGCAGGCGATCGATCCCGCTCTCCGCCTTGATACGACGTGCCACCTCGACACCATTCATCCCCGGCATCTTCCAGTCCATCAGTACCAGGTCAAACGGGGCCTCGGCCGGCGTGGACTCCAGCAAGCGGATGGCCTGTTCCCCGCCGGAGACGTCCATCACCTCGTATCCGAAGCTCGCCAGATAGCGGGAAAGGATGACGCGCGAGGTTGGATTGTCATCGACGACCAGCACCTTCAGGTTCCTGATCTCGGCATCGAAGTCCTGTTCCCGCAGGATCCGGCTTTCATCGCTGCGATCAAACCGGGCAGTAAACCAGAAAGTGGAACCCTTGCCCGGTTCCGACTCGACGCCGATCTCCCCACCCATCATCTCGGTGAGCCGTTTCGAGATGGTCAGGCCCAGCCCCGTACCACCGTACTTGCGCGTCGTTGAGGTATCTGCCTGGGTAAACGACTGGAACAGTTTATTCTGCTGCTCCCGGCTCATACCGACCCCGGTATCCTGTACGGCAAAGTGCAGGGTAACTGATTCCGGGTCCGATTCCAGCACCCGTATGCCCAGCCTGATCTCTCCTCCTTCCGTGAATTTTACGGCGTTGTTCATGAGGTTGATCAGTATCTGTCCCAGTCGCAGGGGATCTCCCCGCAGGGCAAAGGGTAAATCGGTATCGAAATCAAAGATCAGTTCCGTGCCTTTCTCTCCCGCCTTCAGTCCGATCACGTTGGACAGGTTATCCAGCACATCGGTGTGCAGATCGAAGGAAATCGACTCCATATCCAGCTTACCGGCCTCGATCTTGGAAAAATCGAGAATGTCGTTGATTATCCCCAGCAGGGCCTTTGCGGAACCCTCGATCTTTTTCAGGTAATCATGCTGACGGCGATCCAGTTCGGTGTTGAGCGCCAGATGGGAAAGACCGATGTTGGCGTTCATGGGAGTGCGAATTTCGTGACTCATGTTGGCCAGAAAATCCGACTTTGCCCGGTTGGCATCTTCCGCGACTTCCTTTGCCGCTTCCAGATCGGACTGCATGCCTTTCAGGTCGGTGATGTCTATGAGTACACCGATCATACCGCCCGGCTTGCCGGATTCCAGGTCAAAGGTAGTTCGCCAGTACATCAGCTCATGCACCCTGCCGTCTGCATAGGGGATGGCCATCTCGTCCTGGATCAATCCTCCCTTGCGGATCAGGGCGAGGTCATCTGCCTGGAATTTCCTGCGCACCTCTTCGGGAATATAGTCGAGTTCCAGTACCGTCTTGCCAATGAAGTCACTCCTGCGGATGCCGAAGGCCTGCTCATAGGCCTTGTTGCAGGCAGTAAAGACCGTGTCCAGCCCCTTGACAAAGATCGGGTTGGGCATGGCATCCAGCAGTGCCGTCTGGTAGGCCAGCAGATTCGCCCGCTCCTGTTCGCGTTGTGCGCCGCGACGCAGGTACAGGGCAAGCCCCAGGGCAAGCAGGAATACACCCAGTGGCAACCACAGGCTGTTGGGATCCCAGACCGGGTAGAAGTCCCTGTTGCCCGCATAGGCAGTCATCTTCCAGGTGCGGCCGGCAAATTCCAGGTCATCCGAAAGGCGTAAGGTCTGATCCCCGAAGTCAGCGATTTTCAACTGCTCGCCAGCGCGACTGGCATCTGCCTGGTGACGGTAGATATATTTCCTGTCAGCGGCTGCACCAGCTTCCCCAAAGGTCAGGAACAGCCCGGAAGGAGTGGTATAGCGATCCAGAATCGTCCCGATCATGGGGCCGATTTCGAACACGGCCATGGCAAATCCCTTGAGGGCAGACTCACGCTCCTGCACCGTATTCAGTGGCATGTCCGGTCGATACACAGGGAGTGCAACCACCACGCCTGTCGTCCCCTTTCCGTACTGCAACAACTGCACTTCCGGTGAAGCCACAGGCTCATCGAGGGCTACCGCCTTCATCAGCACTTCCCGCTCCACCGGGCTGCCACCCAGATCGAAACCGAATACCGGCAGATTCGCCTCCAGTGGTTCGAGATAATAAACGGGGAAATAGCGTTCCCGCGTGGGGGCCGGCCTTAATTTTCCCTTCTCGTCGAGATCAGCAAAGAAATAATCACCATATACCTCCCTGCGTACCGCTGCCTCCATGGCCTCGCGGTCACGGTCCTCCACCACGGGCAGCCACTGCAATGCCTTTATTCCGGGGAAACGCTCCAGATCACGCCCAACCAGGGTTGTGAATTCATCGCGATCGACGTAAGTCGAGGCATGGAAGCCGGACCGGATGGTATAGAGGGCTTCGAGATAGGAATCCATTCCGAAGTGGATCGCCTCGACATGATTGCGCACCGCAGACTGGAAGTCCGAACGCACGGATGCCTCGAAATTCGTCTTCAGTAAGTCATAGAGGGAAAAGGAAAGCAGGGAACCCAGCACGATGACAATAACAGGCGCGTAGGTACGACCGGTCCTGCGTCGCGCGATATCTTCCTTGCAGACCACGCGGGCGGCGAAGGCCAGGACCAGGGTCAGCAGCAAACCAAAGATCAACAGGGCCTCATCGGCCAGATTGCTTGCGAATGGTCCCATTTCCGAGACAATGCGCCGTTCCTGCGCCACCAGCGCCTGCCACAACACGAGGGTGACCGTGGTGCCGGTAATCCCGATGAACAGCGGCATCCACTGCGGAAGCCTCTCTTGCGGTGACACCCGGCAATCCACGGACCAGGCCAGGCTCACGAAACCAACCCCGAGGACGATGAAACCCGCGGCCGTGTGTATGGCCATCCTGGTCAGGTTACCCCAGCCGTACGCGCCCTCGACACCCAGAAAATAACCGGCAAGGGCTACGATACCCAGACCGATGATGATGGCCCCCAGGATGGCAACCCGGCCGGGTGTGCCGTGGTAAGCGCGGCGCAGCACCGCAATCAGCACGGTGAGGCCGGTCAGGCTGAAACACAGGGCGGTATTCGGCGCCATCCGGCCCGGATGGGAGGTCTCGACATTGATGTAGTGCTCCATGAAGAGCTGATCGATGTGCAGATCAATATCAAATATGTATTCGGCCAGCGTCAGCAAACCAACGAGCAGGACCAGGAAACCGCAGCACAGGGCGGAACGGTGCCAGGACCAGAGCGCTGCCAGCAGAGCGAGTCCGCCCAGAAAAAAACCCAGTGCGGTGTTGTATTGCATGGGTACAAAGGCAGGGTTGACCTGGATCAGGGCTGGTTCATGCAGATACCAACCCAGCAGCACGACCGCCCCGAGGCAGAGGGAGGCAAGACCGGCCAGGTTGGCCTGGATGACCAGCCAGTTACGCATCCTTGCGTGGGCGGTTGTGCATACGTCCTGGATCACGGTGATTTCCTTATTTTTCCGATTTCCGGGTGGTCATGCCCGGTTGCCGCCCGTGCCTGCGCCGACACCGCAAGACACCGCACCGGCAGGAGAACCCTGTTCACAGACAGGGGAAAAGCGCTGGCCGCATCCAGACTCAGCATGCATCGAATCCTCATCCTTTGATTATCGGGTCTCATGAACCACATGCCTGGTCCTCCAGCACTTCCCAGCGCCGATAGGCCTCATCCAGCTCCGCCTGCAACTCATCCAGTCGCACACGGACACCGGAGATGCGTTCCTTGTCCTGCTTGTAGAAGGCAGGATCCTGCATCTGCTGCTGCAGGGATTCCCGTTCCTGTTCCAGCTTCTCGATCCGGGCCGGCAGCGAGTCGAGCTCCTTCCGGTCGCGATAGGAAAGCTTCTGCACCGGCCGCTTTTCCGCCCTGCCGGCCGGCTGCCTGCCATCCTTTTTCCCGGCACGCCACGTTTCCCTGTGTGCCAGCGGCTCCCGCTGGCGCAGCCAGTCGTCGTAGCCGCCGATATACTCATTGACCCTGCCCTCTCCCTCGAAGGCCAGGGTACTGGTCACGACGTTGTTCAGGAAGGCGCGGTCGTGACTGACGAGTAGCAGCGTACCTTCATAATCGACAAGCCGATCCTCCAGCATCTCCAGTGTCTCCACGTCCAGGTCGTTGGTGGGTTCGTCCATCACCAGGACATTGGCAGGCCTGGCAAACAGCTTCGCCAGCAATAACCGGTTCCGCTCCCCACCGGACAAGGTCCTGACCGGCGAATTGGCCTGTTCCGGTGAGAACAGGAAATCCTGGAGGTAACCGATAACATGCTTCGACTGCCCCCCGACCTCGACACGATCACTGCCGCTACCCAGATTGTCCCGCACGGATTTCCCGTCCTCGAGTTCTCCCCGCAGCTGGTCAAAATAGGCGACCTCGACGCGGGTACCGGGTGTGAGCTTTCCGTGATCCGGTTCCAGGCGTCCCAGCAGCAGATTCAGCAATGTGGTCTTGCCGACCCCGTTGGGCCCGATGATACCGACCTTGTCACCCCGCAGGATAGTGGTCGAGAAATCCCGGATCACTGGCTTGTCCGCCCAGCTGTAATCGATATGCTCGGCCGTTACGACCAGTTTGCCGGACTTCTCGGCCGCCTGGATCTGCAGCTTCGCCCTGCCCTGCTGCTCACGGCGCAGACCCCGCTCCTGGCGAAGTGCCTGGAGCGCGCGCACCCGTCCTTCATTGCGGGTCCGGCGTGCCTTGATACCCTGGCGTATCCACGCCTCCTCCTGTGCCAGCTTCTTATCGAACTGCCGGTTTTCCCGTTCCTCCACCTGCAGCGCCTCTTCCTTGCGCCGCAGGTAGTTATCGAAGTCGCCCGGCCAGTCACTCAGCCGGCCCCGGTCGAGTTCAACAATCCGGTTCGCCAGTCTGCGCAGGAACATCCGGTCGTGAGTAACGAAAAGCAAGGCCCCCCCGTAACCGGACAGAAACTGCTCCAGCCACTCGATGGCATCGATATCCAGGTGGTTGGTGGGTTCATCAAGCAATAACAGGGCGGGTTCCGTCACCAGGGCACGCGCCAGCAGGACGCGGCGTTTCACCCCCCCGGACAGCTCGGGGAAGGCCGTATCGGCGGGCAACGACAGGCGGGAAATCACGCTCTCCACGCGTTGCTCGATCTGCCAGCCATCCACGGCCTCGAGTTCGTGCTGGATCCGCTCGAGCTCGATCAACTGTTTCTGCCCCGCATCCTCACCAAGGCCGACACTGCACTGGTGATAACGCCGCAGCAGGCCCGCAATCTCCCCCAGACCACCGGCCACGACATCATAGACCGTCCCCAGAAGATCCTCCGGCACCTCCTGTGTCAGGCGGGCGATCCTGGCTCCCTGCTGTACGGATACCTCTCCCCCATCCGGGACCAGCTCACCGGCGATGACCTTCATCAGGGTTGATTTGCCCGAACCGTTCCGGCCGATCAGGCAGACCCGCTCGCCGGTCCCGATACGCAAATCGATACCGTCCAGGAGTACCGGGCCGCCAAAGCCCAGTTGTACGTTTCGCAGGGTGATCAGCGCCATTTGTACGACATGAGATGTATTGAAGGCCGGTGAGGCAGGGAGTCAGTGGGCAGGGTCCGCCTCAGGGAGCTCTCTGGTAACGGCAACCAGCCGTACAGGTCTCCCTGATCTCGACGGAATGGAGCCCGGCAAGGCCGGCTTCCTCGAGTTTATCGAATACCCATCTGGCAATCTCTTCACTGGTGGGATTCTCCAGCCCGGTTGTGTCATTCAGATTGTAATGATCCAGATAATCCTCAACCAGGGGATAAACGTAGGCCTTGATGTCCGCATAGTCCATGATCATCCCCTGTTTGGGGCCGTCCTGGATGAGGGTATTGCCGCTGACATAGACACGCCCGACCCAGCTATGCCCATGCAGCCGGCGGCATTTGCCGTCGTGGTGTGGCAACTGATGCGCTGCCTCGAAGCGGAACTCCTTGTAAATCAGCCAATCTTCCGACAATGCGCCTGTACTCCCGCGAATCAAACCCTGCCACTTTGAAATCCTGAGTTCCGGGAATCTGTGATTCCGATCAGACTACCGGCCCGAACGGGTATCATAACGCCTTCCACCCGGGTACGGGTATTGCCAGCGCGGGTATCAGTCCCTGGATGGCGTGCGGTCTTTTCGATCCGGACAGGTCGTCGACAACAGCTGCCCGCCGGTCTTGTCCTCGACCAGGAAGCAGTCCCGTTCCATTCTGATTTCATATTGATGGCGCGCCTTCGTATCGAAGGTGATTTCCGCCTCGGCAACGAGCCTGGGCGAATGCATGAAGGGAAAACAGTATCTCTCATCGCGCAGCCCGACCGTATGCGGCCCTTCCCAGATGGCGATGCGATGCCAGGGGCCCCGGGGATGCCAGGATGTGGACGGCTTGCCATCCAGCTCGTAGATCGATATCGATCTCTTGCAGCTGAAGATATCATCCGGGTCCCGGGTGTAGATTACGGCAGCATTCGCATAGTGGACATGCAGGCCGGAGGTAGCTGTCCTGGTCGCGCATCCCGCAGTGAGCAGTCCGGCGGTGATCAGCAGTACCAGGGTGAAGTGTGCCGGTATCTTTTCCATACAGCTACCCCAAATCATTCCCGTCGATGCATTGGCCCACCCTGCCAGCTGCCGGTACACGCAATCGATTCGTTCATCATCGGGGATGAACGATGACCGGTTGTCATTTTCACTCGTTGTTTGCGCAACGATTCGAATCTTGAATGCCGTAGATACCGGGTATTACCGGGCGATGCCGCGTTTCGAAGTCCTGATGTTACATCGACAAGAGCACCCTGCACGGTGTGTCATTGTAAAGTGATCCCAAACATTAATGAAGCGCCTCATCCGATGCACAAAGGCTCAGGCAAGAATCAGGGCGCCGGACCGAAGTGGAAATCGCCAGGAACAACTTGCCATACCATGGCCCTGCAGTCATCATCGAATCATCTGTTGCGCTACAACCTGGAAATCCGTTTTTGATAAAATAGGGTAATGAAAGGGCTCAAACCAGAATCACTCACCTCAACACCTTGAAAAACAGGGTAGTTCTCAACGAAGGAGATCCCAGTGTTTGATCTACAAAAAACCTTGAACCTGATCAAAGGTGGCCTGCTGGAACCGGTCCAGACCTGGGAATCCTACCTGGCCGGGAATCATGACTGGAAGGAAACCGCCAGCATCCTGACCGGGCCACTGATTCTGGTTTCCGTGGTGCTGACATCCATACTGGGCTGGCTGTTCAGAAATCACAGTCTGTTCGGACAGCAGACCGGATTCCGGACCACGATCCTCGTCCTGATCGGTGCGGTAATCTGGGTTTTTATCGCCGCTTTCGTATTCAGCCGCCTGGCCGGCTACTTCCAGGGAAAACATGATTTCAACAGGGGATTTGCAGCCGTGTCCCTGGCCGCAATTCCGGGATATATCGGCAGCATCCTCGGTACCGTCCCGTTCATTGGCTGGCTTGTGTCGCTGGCACTTGGCATACTCGGCCTGGTCTTTCTGTACCGGATTATTCCCTCCTACCTGGAAGTACCGGAGGACAAGCGTGTCGTACATTATGTGGCCTCACTGCTATCGACGATCGTACTCGTTTTCATCGTCAATCTGATTCTGGGTATCGGCACCTATTCTGCGGGGGGACTCGATGACAGCCGGGTGAGCGGCAATACCATCCCGGGCGAATTTGGCAGACAGGCCGAACTGGTGGCACAGGCAGAAAATGACCGCTATGATCCTCCGGAAGACGGACTCGTGAGCGAAGCACAGATGACATCACTGCTGGCTACCCTGCGCAAGACAGCGGAATACCAGGCCGCGCAGCAGGAGCGGCTGAAAAAGCTCGAAGAGGATATGCAGGGCAAGGAAGATTTCAGTTTTTCCGATATCGGCAAGATGACCGCAGGCATGAATACCATCATGAGTACCGCCAACGCCGAAATGGAGGTCGTCAAGTCAGCCGGGGGCAACTGGGCAGAACACCAGTGGGTAAAGAACCAGCTCCGAACCGCTTCGATCCAGAAAGACCTGAATGACACGATCAAACACAACTATGCGCTGTATCAGAAGTACGCCGAGCAATTGAGAGAAGCCGGTCTGTGAAGGGTTTACTTTCAGGGCCGGCAGGCTCGACTGCACCCTGCCGGGACCATCCATCCGGTAGAGAATGAAATGACTCCTTGACCAGGCAGTAATAATTCGGGATCGAACACTATTGATCAAAAGACTCATCCTTGTCGTCCTGCTACTCGTTGCCCTGTTCGGAGGTATCTTCGGCTGGAAATACATCAATGGCCAGAAAATGGCGGCCATGATGTCGAAGGCGCGGGCACCGGCCACCATCGCCTCCGCGGAGGTCCTGGTTGAGAGCTGGCAGCCATACCTGCACTCCGTTGGCAGTGTGGAGGCCACACAGGGCGTGTTTATCACCACCGAGGTACCGGGACAGGTCAGGGAAATCCTGTTCAAATCCGGCCAGCAGGTCGAGGCCGGAGAAGTCATCCTCCAGCTCGATGACAGCGTCGACCAGGCGGACCTCAAGGGCCTGGTTGCGCAGCAGGATCTGGCGAGATTGCAGTTCAAGCGCTCCGCCAGGCTGGTCAAGGACAAATCGGTCTCGCAATCCGAATACGACCAGTCAGTCGCGCAACTGGACAGCAGTGATGCCAGGGTCGCCTCCAAGCAGGCATTGATCAGCAAGAAAAAGATCATTGCGCCATTCAGCGGCCGTTTGGGTATACGTGAAGTCGATCTCGGGGAGTATCTCTCACCCGGCGACCATATCGTTCCCCTGCAGGCACTCGACCCCGTTTTTATCGACTACACCCTGCCGGAGCGGCACTTCGATGCCGTACAGGTTGACCAGAAAGTGCAGGTCGAGGTACAGGCCTACCCCGGCCAGGTATTTGAAGGCAGCATCAGCGCCATCAATCCCGGCATCGATCCCGGTACCCGCAGCGTGCGCCTGCAGGCAACACTGGAGAATCCCGATTTTCTGCTGCGCCCGGGCATGTTCGCCGAAGTGAGAACCGTGCTCCCGGCTCGCGATAATATACTGACCCTCCCGCGCACCGCCGTCATCTACAACCCGTATGGTGAATCGGTTTACCTCATCCTCGAAGAGGATGATAATCAGGTAGTCAAGCGCAGACCCGTCAGGACCGGTGAGATAAGGGATGGCCGCGTGGAAATCCTCGAGGGACTGGAGGCCGGCGACCCGGTCGTATCCGCCGGGCAGAACAAGCTTAGAAACGGACAGCAGGTCACCATCGACAACAGCATCGTTCTCGACGGCAAGGTCGAGGGCGGATGAAATTCACCGACCTGTTTCTGCGACGCCCGGTACTGGCGAGCGTCATCAGTCTGCTGATCCTGCTGGTGGGACTGCGCGCCATCTTCTCCCTGGAGGTCCGGCAATACCCCGAAACCAGAAACACCGTCGTCACCGTAACCACCACCTATCCCGGCGCCAGCAGTGAACTGGTCAAGGGATTCATCACCACACCCCTGCAACAGGCTATCGCCGAGGCCAATGGAATCGACTACCTTTTTGCCCGTTCCACCCAGGGGCAATCGACCATTGAAGCGCACATGGAACTCAACTACGACCCCAATGCAGCGGTCGCCGAGATCCAGGCCAAGGTAGCCAGCCAGCGCAATGTGCTGCCGGATGAATCCGATGATCCGGTGATCGACTCCACCACGGGTGAAACCACCGCGCTGATGTACCTGGCCTTCTATAGCGAGGATATGTTGCCCTCGCAAATCACCGACTACCTGTTACGCGTTGTGCAACCGCAACTTCAGGCCGTTCCCGGTGTCGCAAAGGCCGAGCTGATCGGCAACAAGACCTTTGCCATGCGCATCTGGCTGGATCCGAGGCGCATGGTAGCCCTGGGGGTTACCGCCAGCGATGTCCGTGATGTATTGCGTGCGAATAATTATCTCGCGGGTGTCGGCCAGGCAAAGGGGGCCTACACGGCGATGAATCTTACCGCCACCACGGACCTTGCCAGTGAAGAGGATTTCAACAAGCTGGTGGTGCGTTCGGCCGACGGCACACTGGTGAGGCTGTCCGATATCTCCAGCGTCGAACTGGGTGCAGAGGATTATGATTCCACCAGCTGGTACAAGGGCAAGCCGGCGATCTTCGTCGGCATCAAACAGGCTCCGGGGGCGAATCCGCTGGGCGTGGCAAAACGCGTTCGCGAATTGATGCCGGAGATCCGCAAGCAGTTACCCGAGGGCCTGGATGCGCACATTCCCTACGATGCCAGCGTGTTTATCGAGGATTCAATCGACGAGGTATTCAAGACCCTGATCGAGGCAGTCGCAATCGTGCTGCTGGTGGTCTATCTCTCCCTGGGATCGGCGCGCGCCGCCGTGGTCCCGGCGATCGCGGTCCCCCTTTCACTGGTCGGCAGTGCCTTTCTGATGTTACTGATGGGTTTTTCCATCAACCTGCTTACCCTGCTCGCCATGGTGCTGGCCATCGGACTGGTCGTCGATGATGCCATTATCGTGGTGGAAAACGTGCACCGTCACATCGAGATGGGCAAGTCGCGCTTTGATGCCGCCCTCACCGGGGCGCGGGAACTGGCGCTGCCCATCATCGCCATGACCACGACCCTGGTTGCGGTCTATGCCCCCATCGGTTTCATGGGCGGACTGGTGGGAACCCTGTTCACGGAATTTGCCTTCACCCTGGCCGGGGCGGTGCTGATCTCCGGCATCGTGGCGCTGACCCTCTCGCCCATGCTCTCCTCCCGGGCACTCAAGCCGCACGGGCAGCAGGGCCGCTTCGAACAGTGGGTCGAGCACTGGTTCGAGCGCCTGGCCAGGAGTTATCAAAGATTGCTGCATGCCACCCTGAACTCACTGCCGGTGATCCTGTTATTCGCCACCGTGGTGCTGGTATCGATCTTTTTCATGTTCATCACCAGCAAAAACGAACTCGCGCCGGTGGAAGACCAGAGCATCCTTTTCTTCCAGGCCACCGCACCGCAGACCGCAACCATCGAATACAACGAGGCCTACACGCGACAGATCGTCTCGGCCTTCGAAAGCGTCCCCGAGTATCACGAAAGTTTCTTCCTGCTCGGGCGGGGAGAACCCACCACCACCTTTGGCGGTTTCAAGATGGAGCCGCCCTCGAAACGGCCACGCTCGCAAATGGAGGTACAACCGGAGATCCAGGCGAAACTGCAGGGTATCGCCGGTTTTCAGACGGCCGTATTTCCGCGCCCCAGCCTTCCCGGATCCGGCGGCGGATTGCCGGTGCAGTTCGTCATAACCACGGATGCCAGTTACGAAGAACTCGACGAACTCGCTGACCAGCTCATTGGCCGCGCCATGGGCAGTGGCCTGTTCACGTTTCTGATGAAGGAACTACAGTACTCCCGGCCACGTACCACCCTGGTCATAGACCGTGACCTGTCTCTTATACACATCTGACGCTGCCGACGAACGCGTGAGTGTGTAGGTCTCGGTGGGGGGCGGGGGGGGGGTGAGGGGGGGGGGGGGGGGGGGGGGGGGGGGGGGGGGGGGGGGGGGGGGGGGGGGGGGGGGGGGGGGGGGG
>JARFQV010000057.1 GCA_029287615.1 Pseudomonadota bacterium
GCACGCGAAAGTGGCAGGACAAAAAAAACGGGGGGGATCGGTATACCACCGAGGTGATTGCCAGTGATATGCAAATGCTGGGCGGTCGTGGAGGAAGCAGCACCGACTTCAATCGGGAGCCCGCGCCCCAGCAGGAGGCCAAGCCGGCGCCCGCAGCCGCAGGTGCTGCCATGAATGACGATTTTGATGACGATATCCCGTTCTAGCCCGGATTTCTCACCGCGGGGCGAGATGATCGCGTAGAGATTTGGATTCACAAGATATTTTCCGAGGAAGCGGAATACGGGCTGTATTTCCGACTGAGGAAAATATCTTGTGGATTCAAAGATCAAGTGAGGGCTCGTCATCGTGGTGAGAAATCCGGGCTAGTCCCGCCACCAGAGCGATATCTCCGGGATATAGGTAACCATGATCAGCCAAACCAGCATCAGGGCGAGAAAGGGCAGGGCGGCCCGAAACAGGGACAGGACCGGCCTGCTGAAACGCTGACTGGCGATAAAAAGGTTGATCCCTACCGGTGGCGTGCTGTAGCCGATTTCCAGATTGGCGAGAAAGAGTACACCCAGGTGAATCGGATCCACGCCGTACTGTTTTGCGATCGGCAGAATTAACGGCACGATTACCACGGTAGCAGAGAAAATATCCATCATGCAGCCGACAATCAGCAGGAATATATTCAGCAGGATCAGAAAGTGCAGTTGGGAATGGATGTTCTCCTGCATCCAGTCGAGTAACAACATCGGGACCTGGGCATCAATCAGCAGGTTGGTCAGTCCCATGGCGATGCCCAGTATGATCAGGATGGCACCAACCAGGACGACCGTATCCCTGAGTAGCTCGAAAAGGTGCTTGCTCAGTCGCAGGTCGTGATGTATCAATCCTTCCAGGATGAAGACATACACGGCGGTACCGGCCGCCGCCTCCGTGACCGTAATGAAACCACCGAAAATACCAACGATGACCCCGACTGGCAGAAGCAGATCCCAGATACTTTGCCGAAGTGCCTGCGTCAGTTTCTGCCAGGAAAAATGGTGATGCGGTACGGAAGTGCGGTATCCACTGTAGAAGGAATACAGGGCGAGAATAACCAGTAACAGGATTCCGGGCAGCAGGCCCGCAAGGAACATCTGATCTATACTGACTCCCGCGACGATACCGTATAACAGTATCGCCAGACTGGGTGCAAACAGCAGACCGATGGATCCCGAGGTGGTCAGTAAACCCAGGGTAAAGCGCTCCTGGTAGCCCGCATGCACCAGCATGGGAAACATCAAGCCCCCCAGGGCGAGAATGGTTACACCCGAGGCCCCCGAGAACGCCGTGAAGAATGCGCACGATGCCAGTGCAACGGCGGCCATACCTCCCGGCATCCAGCCAACCATGGCATTGAAAAGCTGTACCATGCGCCGCGGTGCACCACCGGCGGACAGGACCACGCCTGCCAGGGTGAAAAGGGGAATCGCGGCGAGATAGGGCTGGTTGGCGAGACGGTAGAGTTCAACAATCAGAACGGCCGGATCCAGACCTCCGTTGTATGCCGCGAGCAGGCTGCCACCAGCCAGTACCACAAACAGGGGCAGTCCCAGCAGTGCCAGGAGTACCAGCCCCGGTATGGCCAGCCAGGTCATGATTTCTTCTGTGCCGTTGCCGATCCAAACAGACCAACCAGGATAAACTGAAGCGCCAGCAGGCTGAACCCGATCGGAATAATCAGGGCCAGCACGGATGTCCACCGGTCCTGGGGGGCAACATACTGCCAGTCGTCGTACCAGAACCGGATTGCCGCCCAGGTAAACAGGGTGCACATACAACCGGCGAGAAGATACAGCGGCATGCGCAGCAGGGGACGCCGCTGTTCGGTCAGCATGGCAGCGAGTGCATCAATACGGATATGTGACTGTGATTCAACGGCCAGTGCCGCACCGAGGAAGGTGACATAGAGAACAAGGTAGCGTGACAGGATGTCGATGTGGGGGATGCTGGCGGAGAAAAAATTTCTCGCAATCACCTGACTACTGACCAGGGCCAGTAACATCAGCAGGCAGGTTCCGGCGATATAGGTCTCCAGACGAATCAGGCCCTGACGGGCATGTTTCAGCCACTCGGGTTCTCTCAGGGTCATGGCATCCGGGGGGGCGGTGGTACGGGCATGCCTGCCCGAAACGATTCCAGCAAGTGAACCGCACGGTTCAGTATATCCCCTGGGATGTATCCGCTGGACATCAGTTTGCCTGCTGCTTCATCCCGCAGGCTGGATAGTTCAGCCGCATCGACTTCAGCGGGATCCAGCACAAATTGCAGTCCCCTCGACCTGAGTACCTCGATGCTTTTTGCATTGTCGATCCGTGCCGCAACGATCAGTCGTCTCCCCGTCTCCCGGCCTGTACTCAACAGCAGCTTTTGCAGGTCCTGGGGAAGCTTCTGGTAAAATTTGCGGGTAACCACCAGGGAGCCGATGGCGTTTGCCATGGGCAGGTTGGTGACATAGCTGGTCTTGGTAAACCACTGCAGCGCGATGGCGGCAAGGGGCGTTGTATATACCGTGTCGATCAGTCCGGTGGAGAGACTGGTGAAGACATCGATGATTGACAGGGGAACCGGCGTGATTCCGGAGGCATCGAAGAAAGCCTGGCCAAGCGGATCTCCCTGCCAAAGCCAGATACGCTTCTTTTTCAGATCATCGAATGTTGTTATGGGATCCCTGGAGAAGAAATAGACAAAACCGATTTCCATCCAGCCCAGCAACTCATAGCCGTTTTCACGGTAACCCTGTTCGAAGTCTGCCATGAAATGGTCTCGAACATAGTCTATTTCGGCATGGTTATTGAAAAGAAACGGGAGTTCCAGGACCCTGGCAGGGGAATAAATGTGGCCGATCCCGTACCCGGAGAATGCGCCGCCGTGAAGCGTTCCGAAGCGCATCTTCCGGAGTACATCGGTTTCATCGCCCTGAATGCCCCCGGGATAAAACTTGAAACTGAGCCGACCCTTGCTCCGGGTCTCCACTGCCTGTGCCCATTCTTCCAGCAGGCTCATGATAGTGGTGCCTGTTGGCGCCAGGGTGGCAAATTTCAGTACATATTTTTCCTCGGCACGGAGACTGGCGGGGCCTGTGCATAAGAGGCAGACCAATGCCAGTATGGTTACGGCGATCCCGGTCCTCCCGGTGAGCAGCAGGTTCAAAACCAGTCATCCTCCATGCTCAGCAGGTATTCGGCCCGCTGTTTGGCGAGAATATTGGCAAGCGCCATTTCCGGATAAAGGTCGTCCGGCGCCTCAATTACCCGGGTCAGGCGGTTATGAAACGCCTCCTGGTCAAATCGCTGGCGTGCCAGGAACTCGGCATACAAGACATCCACTGTAAGCAGTTTTCCTTCGTTGATGTCATTCGCGCGCTGGAAGTGTTCCGCGGCCAGTTCAAAATTTCCACCGAACATCGGGGAACGGCCACCGTAATAGACCCCGAAGAACATCTGCGCACCACCATGAAAATAGGTCTCATCGAGTTCAAGGACGCGTCGCATGAGGATAGCCGCGCTCGATAATTGACTGAGGCTGGCAGGATCATTCCGGTTCATGTCGACTCGCTTTGCCTGGCAGGAGGCTGTCCAGAACAGGGCAGGAACCCCGTTTGTATCCACATCCTGCACGGCGGCCTCCAGGCTGGTGACATCAGCGGTCTCCGGATCGACACTGAACCCCGTTTTCTTCAGTGCCACGAGGGCATGTTCATAGCACCGCCGGTAGAGTCCCGCCGCTCGCTGCGGGTCATCCTGCTCGACGAACCCGAAGGCATAGCCATGGAAACCCTGGGCGGCATACAGCCGCAGGGTGGCATTTTCCGGGTCCTCCAGTATCAGGCCCTCGAGCATCTTCAGGTTGGCCGGTGAGGCTTCCCGGGCCAGTTCCGGATCGGTTTCCTGATTCATGGCATCGATTCCGCTGTCCATGATGGACTGGCTGCCGCGAACCACCATTTGTCCCATCGAGCATGCCGCCAGCAAGCTGACCACCACGATCTGGGTAGCGAGATTCAGGAGAAAAAAGCAGGTACCTCCACCCGTCCCTTTCGACTGCTCAGGTGATATCCGTTGTGTCATAC
>JARFQV010000061.1 GCA_029287615.1 Pseudomonadota bacterium
TCTTTACCTCCATTGGGGTCTGGGACCGGATGGTCGAGCTTGGGGTCGGGCCTTTCCGGGAGATGGAAGTCTGGGATGCGGATGGATATGGATATATTCACTTCGACTCCGCGGAAATGGGGGAGGATTGCCTGGGGCATATAGTCGAACATCGAGTTATGCAGTCGGCCTTGCTGGCCAGGCTTGCAAGGCATCCCGGCGTACAGATGATCTGCCCAGGCCGGCTGGCTGCCATCAATGTCCAGCCTGGTTACGTACATCTCGATCTGGAAGACGGCAGCAGCTTGCAGGCCAAACTGGTGATCGGTGCGGACGGTGTTGCTTCTCGCGTCCGTGATCTTGAGGGAATCACGGCCCGTAAACAGGATTACCAGCAGTCCGCCATCGTCGCCGTGGTGGCTACCGAACAGCCGCACAGGGAAACTGCGTGGCAGCGCTTCATGCCGACCGGACCCCTGGCCTTTCTGCCCTTGAAGGACGGCCGTTGCTCCATTGTGTGGACAATGAAACATGAAGAGGCTGCGCTTACGCTGGAAATGGATGACGAGAGTTTTAATGCCAAACTGGGAAAGGCGTTTGATCACCGGCTTGGCATGATTCTGTCATCCGGTCCAAGGGCGGAGTTTCCGCTCGGGGGAATGCATGCAGAACAATATGTGAAACCGCGGATCGCACTCGCGGGTGATGCCGCGCACGCGATTCACCCGCTGGCCGGTCAGGGTGTGAACCTGGGTCTGCTGGATGCCGCCGCCCTCGCCGAAGTTGTCCTGAAGGCGGTGGAGGATGGGCGGGATCCCGGTAGCCTGAAAATTCTGCGCCGCTACGAACGCTGGCGTCGTGGAGACAATCTGCTCATGAAGACCGCCATGGAAGGCTTCAACGGTCTGTTCGGAAATTCAATCGGACCCGTCAGGCTGATACGCAACACGGGTCTGCTGGCCGTCAACGCACTGGTCCCGGTAAAGGGCCTGATAATGAAGCATGCCATGGGGCTGGGTGGTGACCTGCCAGTCCTGGCCCGGCGGCCGGGGGGGCGGATCGCAGAATCATGAACCGTGTTCACTGGTATCCCCTGTCCGGCTGACGGCCATGATCCAGTCGCCCGCTCAATCATGGTACTGGCAAGATAACCTTATACTTCAATATTTTGGCAGGGGGTGGCGTCACTGCCTGAAGCTGATACTTGGCGCGCGGGGGCAAGCCGGAGTATAGTCTGCAATTCAACAACCATGCTGCTGTGTGAGAGTGCCGGTGTTGTACCTGTAATACCGGCCGCCGAAGGCGCAACTCGCCCGGAAACGCTCAGGCAAATGGATCGCGGCAGCTGTTGGCTCTGGAGAGCGGTCACAACCTGACCCACCGAAGGAGGAAAGGTCAACCCGTACGCGGGAACCCACACTCTCAGGTCACCGGACAGAGGGGCGACGGTCTGTGGATGGATGCCGTCACCCTGTTTTATGGCGTGCACCTCCCTTTCTCTACAAGCTTGAGGTGATTGCCTGATGGCCAAACACACACCATTATATGAAGAGCATCTTGCCGCCGGTGGTAAGATGGTCGATTTCTCCGGCTGGGACATGCCGATCAATTACGGATCACAGATCGAGGAACATCATGCCGTGCGCAAGGGTGCGGGCATCTTCGATGTATCCCACATGACCGTCGTCGATCTGACCGGCGAACGTGTTCGTGAATTCCTCCGTTACCTGCTGGCCAACAATGTGGACCGGTTGAAGGAATCGGGCAAGGCCCTGTACAGCTGTATGCTGAATGAGCGGGGTGGTGTCATCGATGATCTGATCGTTTATTTCATACGTGAGGATTTTTTCCGGATGGTGGTGAATGCGGGTACGCGCGACAAGGATCTCGCATGGCTGCAGACACAGGCGGTCTCCTTCCAGGTAGAGGTCACAGAGCGGGATGAGCTGGCGATGGTCGCGGTGCAGGGGCCTGAGGCACGCAACACCGTTTTGTCCGTACTGGATACCGAAAAACGCTCCGCGGCGGAGGCATTATCCCCGTTCAAGGGCGCCATTGCCGGTGAGTGGTTCATTGCCCGCACCGGCTATACGGGCGAAGACGGTTTCGAGATCATTCTGCCGGCTACGGAGGCGGCTGCATTCTGGCGCCAGCTGGTGGCGGCCGGGGTACGTCCGGCCGGGTTGGGCGCGCGTGATACTCTCCGGCTGGAGGCCGGTATGAACCTGTATGGCTCCGACATGGACGAGGACATCAGTCCACTGGAGGCTGCGCTGGGCTGGACGGTGGCCTGGGAGCCCGCTGAACGTGACTTTATCGGTCGCCCGGAACTGGAGCGCCAGCGGGCGGGTGGTGCGACTCGCAAACTGGTCGGCCTGGTCCTGGAAGACAAGGGTGTATTGCGAAATCACCAGCGCGTTGTGGTCGATGGTGATAGTGACGGAGAGGTGACCAGCGGCAGCTTTTCACCAACTCTGGGAAGGGCCATTGCCTTTGCCCGCGTACCCGCGGGCATCAGCAACTCCTGTCAGGTGGATGTCCGCGGCAGATTGCTGAATGTCAGGGTGGTCAAGCCGCCATTCGTGCGTAATGGCAAGGCTCAAATAGAATTGTAGATCAATCAACAGATACCATGTTATCAATCGACAGGGAGACAGGCAGGCATGAGCGAGATACCCGGTGATCTCAAGTATGCGAAGACCCATGAATGGGTTCGCATGAATGATGATGGTACGGTAACCATTGGCGTTACCGACAATGCGCAGGAACAGCTCGGAGATATGGTTTATGTCGAGGTACCGGAGGCCGGCCGTATCCTGGAGCGGGAAGAGGCCTGTGCGGTTGTGGAATCGGTCAAGGCGGCCTCTGATGTCTATTCACCGGTTGCCGGTGATGTGGTCGAGGTAAACGAGGCGCTGGCGGAATCACCGGAAAGCGTGAACCAGCAACCCTACGGGGATGGCTGGCTGTTACGATTGAAACCGGCAGATTCGGGTGAACTCGACGCGCTGATGGATGCGGGGGGATACCAGGCGTTCATAGAATCCGGGGATCATTGAGGATTCTGACGTAAGCAAATACGAGCACTTGTACCAGTAATTGACAGGTGCCTGCCGATGCAGGCCAAGCACAGGTAGTACCGACATGCCGTTCATACCACACACCGAAGAAGACATTCGCCAGATGCTGGAAGCGATAGGCGCCAGTGATCTCGACGACCTGTTCGACGAGATCCCAGACTCCCTCAGGGCGGGTGAGCTTTCAAAAATACCGGATGGCCTGAGTGAGCAGGAAATCTCGCGATTGATGATGGAGCGCTCCGAACAGGACGGACGGCCGATGTGTTTTATAGGTGCCGGTGCCTATGAACATCATATTCCCGCAGTCGTCTGGGAGATTACCACGCGCGGCGAATTCTACAGCGCGTACACGCCCTACCAGGCCGAGGCCAGTCAGGGAACGCTGCAACTCATCTACGAATACCAGACCATGATGACGCAGCTGACCGCACTGGATGTCTCCAACGCCTCCATGTACGACGGGGCATCGGCGCTGGCCGAGGCCGTGCTGATGGCGGTGCGGGCCAACCGGAAATCGAAATCCAGGCGCATCCTGGTCCCCAGGACGGTCCATCCCGATTACCGCAGTGCCACACGCACCATCGTCGGTAACCAGGGGATAGAACTGGTGGAAATCCCTTATAGCCCGGAGGGTGGGCATACGCTGACTGAATCACTGGATGCACACAGGGGCGAGGACATCACCGCCGTTGTCGTACAACAGCCCAATTTCTTCGGTATCCTCGAGGAGGTCGATGAGCTTACTGACTGGGCACATGAAAACGGCGCGCTTGTTATCGCAGTTGTCAATCCCGTATCACTCGGGATACTGAAGCCGCCTGGTGAATGGGGTGGTGCCGGTGCAGATATCGCCTGTGGTGAAGGACAGCCGCTGGGTGTGCCCCTGTCATCGGGGGGCCCGTATTTCGGATTCATGTGCTCCAAGCAGGCCCTGGTGAGGCAAATGCCCGGCCGTATCGTCGGGCGCACGGTGGATCGTGATGACCGGGTCGGCTATACCCTGACCCTGCAGGCCCGTGAACAGCATATCCGCAGGTCGAAGGCGACCTCGAATATTTGCACGAATCAGGGGCTGCTGGTTACTGCCGCCACGATCCACATGTCCCTGCTCGGCGCCGAGGGTCTTGCGCGCGTCGCGCAGGCCTGTCATGACAATATGCGCAAGCTGAAGGACAGCCTGTCTGCCCTTCCCTGTGTGGAGCCGCAGTTCAATCGACCGTTTTTCCATGAGGTCGTGATGCGATTCGAGCTGCCATTGCAGGATGTTGTCCGTCCGCTGGTGGCGCACGGGCTGTTACCGGGTTACAGCCTTGCCCGGGATTATCCCGAACTCGGGAATGCCCTGCTTGTCTGTGCGACCGAAACCAGGACTGACGCGGATATCGCCTTATACACGGATCACCTGGCGAAAATCATCGACAGGCAAGGCGCTGCGGCCTGTCCGGCGGCCCCAAAGACGGCATGATGTACCCGTTTCTTTTCCTTCGTGTATGCCCCCTCATTCCATGCAGATAGTCAACAAAGGAGTAACAGAATGGCAACCATAACCCTGAGCGGTAACGAGATACATACCAATGGCGATCTGCCCGCAGTAGGAAGTCAGGCCCCTGATTTCACCCTGGTTGCTGCCGACCTGTCGGAGAGGAGCCTTGCGGATTTCGCCGGCAAGAAGGTCTTGCTCAACATAGTGCCGAGCCTGGATACGCCTGTCTGTGCGACCTCCACCAAAAAATTCGATGATCTGATCGGGGGACACGATGATGCGGTTGTCCTGATCATTTCGGCTGATCTGCCTTTTGCCCAGGATCGTTTCTGCCAGGCGGAAAACACACCCAGGGTCAGCACGCTGTCCATGATGCGCAATCGAAATTTCGCCAAGGATTACGGTGTACTGATCGATGATGGTCCACTGGCGGGTATCACGGCACGGGCCGTGGTGGTGATCGACCAGGATGGCAAGGTGATCTATGAAGAACTGGTTCCGGAGATCGCGCAGGAACCGGATTATGACAAGGCAATGGCGGCACTCGGCTGACTGGACCTGACATGTTGATATTCGAACATTCCCGTCCCGGGCGCCGGGCGACCGCACAGGCCCCGCTTCAGTCCTCCACTCCGGCGGATATCCCTGCTCACCTGCTGCGCGGGAAGCCAGCGCTGCTTCCCGAGGTATCGGAGATGCAGGTCGTTCGGCATTACACCCGACTGTCGCGGAAAAACTTCTCTATCGACACTCATTTCTATCCGCTGGGTTCCTGCACCATGAAGTACAACCCGCGGGCCTGTAACAGCCTGGCGATGCTGCCTGGCCTGCTGGGGCGCCATCCACTCTCCCCGGAATCCGTCGGCCAGGGATTCATGGCCTGCCTGTACGACCTGCAGGAGATATTGAAGGAAGTGACCGGAATGCCGGCGGTATCACTGACCCCGGCAGCCGGGGCGCAGGGCGAGTTTACCGGTGTGGCCATGATTCGAGCCTATCATGAATCACGCAATGACAGCGCGCGTACCGAGATACTCGTTCCCGATGCGGCACATGGCACCAATCCGGCAACCGCGACGATGTGCGGTTACTCCGTGCGGGAGATACCGACAGACCGGCAGGGGGATGTGGATCTGGAGGCTTTGCGGCAGGCGGTTGGACCGCAGACGGCAGGTATCATGCTGACCAACCCGTCGACCCTGGGTGTCTTCGAGCGACGCATCGAGGAGATTGCGGCCCTGATACACGAGGCCGGAGGACTTCTCTACTATGATGGCGCGAACCTGAATGCGATTCTCGGCAAGGTGCGTCCCGGTGATATGGGTTTCGATGTCATTCACATGAACCTGCACAAGACCTTTTCCACACCGCACGGCGGTGGTGGGCCGGGTGCCGGTCCTGTGGGCGTCAGCAAGCGTCTGGAGCCTTTCATACCGTTGCCCGTGGTTGGCTTCGACGGTGATGAATATCACTGGATTACCCGTGATACCCGTCCACAGAGTATTGGCCGGCTGTCAGCCTTCATGGGGAATGCGGGTGTTTTGCTGCGTGCCTATGTCTATGCCCGCATGCTGGGTCGCGAGGGTATGCGAAGGGTGGCTGATTTCGCCACCCTGAACGCAAACTATCTGATGGTGAAGCTGGCCGCAGCCGGCTTTGATGTGGCCTATCCGGGGCGGCGCGCCACGCATGAATTCATCATCACCCTCAAGCGTCAGCACAGGGAACTCGGTGTGACCGCCATGGATTTCGCCAAGCGATTGCTGGATTATAATTTTCATGCGCCTACCACCTACTTTCCGCTGCTGGTCCCCGAGTGCCTGCTGATTGAGCCGACAGAGACCGAGGCGCGGGAAGAACTGGATGCCTTCGTCGATGCCATGGCGAAGATCCTGCATGAGGCCGAGACAGACCCTGAACTGCTCAAGGAAGCGCCACACACACAGCCGGTGCGGAGACTTGATGAAGTACGGGCCGCGAAACAGCTGGACCTGGCCTGGTCAGGCGCATGAGGATTCAATGATGGCACCGGTGGTGAACGCTTGCTCGTTATTGCGCATTCACGATTGACAACGCTACAGGGTAAAAAAACTTATTCTCCAGGTGATTCAATGTCAGCACTGATTTGCGGTTCATTCGCCTTCGATACCATCATGGTATTCAGGGATCATTTCAAGAATCATATCCTCCCCGACAAGGTTCACATCCTGAATGTCGCTTTTCATGTCCCGGAATTGCGCCGTGAGTTCGGGGGCTGTGCCGGTAATATTGCCTATAACCTGAAACTGATCGGGGGTGAACCGGTACCCATGGGGACGGTTGGTGATGACTTTCGCCCCTACGCGCAGTGGCTGGCGCAAAACAGCATCAACACCTCCCATGTGACGGTGGTTGAAAGTACCTATACCGCGCAGGCCTTTATTACCACCGATATGGATGATAACCAGATCACCGCATTTCATCCGGGGGCCATGGATTATGCCCATCACAACCGTATCGGGGATGTCGAGGGTGTCAGTATCGGAATCATCTCACCGGATGGAAGGCAGGGCATGCTGGACCATGCCGTGCAGTTCGCCGAGTCGGGAATACCCTTTATCTTCGACCCCGGTCAGGGGCTGCCACTGTTCGGCGGTGAGGAACTGGTGGACTTCATCGACAAGGCTACCTGGGTTTGTGTCAACGACTATGAGGCGCAATTACTGCAGGAGCGTGTCGGATTGTCACCGCATGAAATTGCAGAGCGCGTGGATGCATTGATCATTACCCGTGGCGGGAAGGGATCTCACATCTACACCAGCAATGAACGTATCGATATCCCGGTGGCAAGGGCGGAGGAGGTGGTCGATCCCACGGGTTGTGGTGATGCCTACCGGGCAGGTGTGCTATATGGTCTGATTAACGAACTGGACTGGGAGACCACCGGGCGGATTGCTGCCCAGCTGGGCGCCATCAAGATCGAACAACACGGAACCCAGAATCACAGCTTCGACCGGGATGGATTCAACCAGCGCTACAAGGACAGCTTCGGAGAGTTCCTGTTCTGAGTTCGATCGCCAGGCTGTGATTTCCGCCCCGGGCCTTGTTTATCCAGGTTCTTGACGGGGATGGCGGGACCACTGCCCGTCTCTTCGGTCAGATGGTTGGAGATCACAGACAGTACGCCCTGGCCTGCGGCCCTACGGGTTTCGAAGAAATTCGCTATGATCACGTGACAGGAATCATGATAATGCGCAGGCAATGCCTTCTGGCCCTATTGCTGGCAGCCCTCACAAGTCCCCTGGCCGCCGAGGAGTACCCCGGTAAGGTGATCTACCTGGTCTTTGAGGGAAACAGTATCATCGCCTCCAATGCCGGTCTGGGCCGCTTCGATGAACTGAAGCTCAGTGCCCAGGAAAGGGTTATCGATTATGTGGTAGCCGACAGGGCGGCTGTGGTTGTGACGAACCAGCGCTACCTGGGATATGGCGCCTTCCCTTCCGCGTGGCAGGGACTGCGAGTGATTGCCGGCGAAAAAGTCAAACGACTGGAGGCTGAAGGCGCGACGGCCCTGGTGGTCACATCGGATCGTGTCCTGACCTTCAGTGGCAGAAACGGTTCCTGGGCGCAAACCCGGAGTCCCCTGTCGAAGTGATCCCCCATGAGCGGCGTATCCAGCAGAAACATGGATGCACGGCTGCTCCCGGAGTATGGGTTTATGCAATGACCGGGTTCATTCATGTCAATTGAGTCTCGTGTTCAGTTCTTTGGGAAACGCTTGCTGGATTTGCTGGATAAGCGG
This sequence comes from Pseudomonadota bacterium, assembly GCA_029287615.1. Lineage (GTDB taxonomy): Bacteria > Pseudomonadota > Gammaproteobacteria > UBA9214 > UBA9214 > JARFQV01. The sequence goes on from JARFQV010000061.1 coordinate 8,324, forward strand.
CAGGAAGAGGCGGCCCAGAACTGGCTGGATACCCTGATCTCCCGCACGCTTCAGGATGAACGTTTTAGGGTGCAAGTATTGCGTTTCGTCGATGTCCTTCCCGCCCTGCACAATGATTCGGTACTGGCACAACACCTGAGAGAATATTTTGGTGAGCTTGATCTCCCGCTCCCGGATATTGCGGCATGGGGTGTCAGGCACAGTGAGTCGGCCTGGGCCGTTCATGTAGCCGGTCCCCTGGTGCGGGCAAGCCTTCGTGGCATGTCCCGCCGGTTCATGGGAGGACAGACTGCCCGGCAGGCATTGAACACGGTCACGCGTCTGCGAAAACAGGGGATGAACTTTACCCTGGACCGCCTGGGCGAGGCTACTGTGAGTGAGACCGAAGCCGGTCATTACCAGGCAGATTACCTGGATCTGGTCAGCGGGCTTTGCGAACCGGTAAAACAGTGGGTCAGGGACCCGCTGCTCGACGAGTGCAATGGTCGTTCGTCACCGCGCATGAACATATCGGTCAAGCTCTCCTCCCTGTACTCGCAGATCAACCCGCTGGATCCGGATGGCAGTGTGTCTGCCATTGCAGAACGTCTGCGACCGGTATTGCGCCGCATCCGGGAGGCCGGCGGATCCGTCACCATCGATATGGAGCAGTATGAGTTCAGGCATATCGTTTTGCAGTGTTTCCAGCAGGTATTCATGGAAGAGGAATTTCGTGACTGGGCGGATACAGGACTGGCCATCCAGACTTACCTCAGGGAGTCGTACCATGACCTTCAGCAACTGATCGAATGGTGTGAAAGACGGGGCACACCGGTGACGGTACGCCTGGTGCGGGGCGCCTATTGGGATTACGAGACCATTATTGCCAGACAGCAGGGCTGGCAGGTGCCGGTCTGGGAGCAGAAGTCCGCCACCGATGCCTGTTTCGAGCGCTGCCTGGGTCTGCTTCTGGATACATGGCCAGGTGTTGAGGTGGCGGTGGCGACTCATAATGTCCGCAGTCTCGCCTGTACCATGGCCTTCGCGGAAGATCGCGGCATCACTCCAGGACAATTCGAGTTCCAGATGCTGTATGGCATGGCGGATCCGCTCAAGGCGGTGCTGGTCGAACTCGGTTACCGACTTCGTGTTTATGTACCCTATGGAGAGACCCTGCCCGGAATGGCCTACCTGGTCCGCCGCCTGCTCGAAAACAGTTCGGGCGAGACCATTCTCGATTCCGGGCTTGCCGGTGTCATGCGGGAAGTCAGTCTGGAGAAACCGGTGGTCAGTGCACAGGAACCGGAATCGGATGATTGCCCTGTCTTCCGCAATACAGCGGTCAGGCGTTTTACCGGCGCCGGGGAGCGCCAGCGGTTTGCGGAAGCGATCAGCGCGGTTCGTGAGCAACTCGGGAAGGATTACCGGTTGCGGATCGATGGGGAGTCGATTCCGGGTGAAGATACGATCGAATCGGTGAATCCTGCGCACCCGGGTGAAGTCATTGGCAAGGTTGCGGCCGCAACCAGGGAGCATGCCGATGCCGCGCTGGTCGCGGCGCGGAATGCCCTTCCGAAGTGGCGGGAACTCCCGGCACGTGAACGGGCCGGATATCTGCGGGCAGCGGCGAAGGAGCTGGACGGCCAGCGCGATTCTTTTGCAGCATGGCAGATACTCGAGGCAGGCAAGTCGTGGCGTGAGGCCGATGCAGATGTCTGCGAGGCCATCGATTTTCTGAATTACTATGCCGATCAGGCCGAACGCCTGGCAGTGCCCCGGGTCGTCGAGGTCCCGGGCGAGAACAACCGGTATGAGTACCGGCCCAAGGGGGTGGGGCTGGTTATCGCTCCCTGGAACTTCCCGCTGGCCATCCTGACCGGCATGCTCTCCGCCACCGTCGTCTGCGGGAATACCGCGATTGTCAAACCATCCTCACTTACGCCGGTGATTGCCGCGCGTTTCGTGGATCTGCTGCACAGGGTGGGCCTGCCGCAGGGCGTGGTCAATTACCTCCCCGGAGCGGGCGCCACCGTCGGTGAATATCTCGCCACGCGTCCCGGCGTATCCCTGGTCGCGTTCACGGGTTCCCAGGCGGTCGGTACCCGGCTGATTGAACTCGGTGCGAGAATCCAGCCCGGTCAGGTACAGGTGCGGCGCGTGATAGCGGAGATGGGCGGAAAAAATGCACTCATCATCGACGCGGATGCGGATTTCGATGTAGCCGTTCCCGGGACGCTGCAGTCCGCCTTTTCCTATCAGGGGCAAAAGTGCAGCGCGGCCTCCCGGGTAATCGTGGTGGGCGGGATCCATGATGCCTTTGTGGAACGTCTCATCGATGCCACGCGCAGCCTGATCATGGGTGACCCGCAGGATCCGGCCTGCTTCATGGGGCCGGTGATCGATGAGGTATCCAGGAAGCGCATACTGGGCGTGATCCAGGCGGGCCGGGATACCGCGCGGCTGGCAATGTTCGATAATATCGGTGGTCCCGGCGACGGCTTCTATGTCAGTCCCGCGATCTTCACCGACGTCGATCCGGATCATACCCTGGCGCAGGACGAGATATTCGGCCCTGTGCTGTCGGTAATCCGCGCCAGCGATTTCGAGGAGGCGCTCGCGATCGCCAACAATACCCGCTACGGCCTGACAGGCGGGGTCTATTCGCGGCAACCGGCCCACCTGCAGCGCGCTCGAGAGGCCTTTTCTGTAGGCAACCTGTACCTGAATCGCAAGATTACCGGTGCCCTGGTTTCCAGGCAGCCGTTCGGAGGGTCAAAGATGAGCGGTGTCGGCAGCAAGGCGGGCGGTGAGGACTACCTCCTGCAGTTCATGGATTCGATTTGCGTGACTGAGAATACACTGCGGCGCGGTTTTGCACCCGGGTCGGGCGGGGACACTACAGGCTAACTACCACGATGACGAGTCCCGTGGTGAGAAACGCGTCCCAGACATTCTACCTCCTGGTGCGCAGCTGCCGGCGTGATACGCACGGGGGGATACGGCTTTCCGGTACGGTCAGATGTGGCAATCGCGAATAACGCGGCTGGATAAAGGCAAGATCACCAGGGTCATGCTGTTCGATGATAATAACGGGCAGCTGAACTATGCGATGGTGATGAATCTGTTGCGGGAGGACGGGTCATTTCGTGCCTTTTTCAACGCGGAGATTGCCAGTGTGTCGTATCCCGCCTTTTTCTGGGAGACGCCGCCCGTTACTGCATCGACTACGCTGCGGGCCTTTGAGTTCGTGGCAGTCGACAGTCCCGCGCTGGCGGGTGTGGTCGCGGACAGTTCCGTGTTCAGTGATTATTATGCTGCCGACAGCCAGGGTGCGGGGATCGTTAGCTTCCCGAATCTGGGCCGGGATGCCACACTGGTCGTTCCCTGCCCACGGGGGGCATTATCTGTCTACCCCCACATCGGCGCATTCGTGCGCAAGGCTTCGCCGGACCAGCAGCAGGCCCTGTGGAGGACAGTGGGTGAGGCGCTTGTTTCCACGCTGAACCGCAATCCCGTGTGGCTCAGCACCGCCGGTCTGGGCGTGTACTGGCTGCATATCCGGCTGGACTCCCACCCGAAGTATTACAGTTACGGGCCATACCGGGAATCGGTCTGACAGCCGCCCTTACAGAACCGGTATCTCTGGGGTCTGGCTACGTCTCCTTCGCCACATGCCGGATATAGCGCGCATCTTCGATCAGGTTGAGCGTCATCGCGCTGCCCTGGATGCTGAATACCGGACCGTCTTCGGGTTTCAGTTTGCACAGGACATCGTCTCGCCATGTGATCGGCAGGGGAACCCGGTCACGGTAGGTGTAGATGTTGTCGGTGAGGTCTCCACCGCCAATGGTGCACGGACAATCCGGCAGCGGACCATCCAGCTCGGCGCCTTCTATCACCAGATCCGCGGCCTGTTTCCACAAGGTGTCATCGATGGCGCCCTCCATGATCTTGATCAGATAGAGTAGTGAAAAAGACAGTGTAAACCGGTCTCCATCCTGTGTGATTTTCTCGAGCCGGGCATCTGGAATCAGCATGGTAGTGCTATCCATTACAATATCCTGTGTCTCCTGTCTACACTAGCCTCGCATCCGTCTCACGCAAGGCATCTTTCAGACCCCCGATGTTCTCAACCGGCGGGGCGCATTGCAAGCCGCTGCACACATAGGCGATTGCCTCACCCTGTGGTTTGCGCTCGGCCAGCAGGCCCGGCAGTTTACCGGTGTCGGCCGGTATCGCGAAACTCATGCGTCGTGGCGCATAGGGCTGCGAGGCCAGTGCCTGCCAGTTCGAAACCGCCGCGGGGATACCGCGAATGACGACAGTCTGTGGCGGGTACAGATACTCCTCCAGCGCGACCAGCAGGCTGGTGTGTCCGTAGGGACTGTGAGAAATTGCGGACCACGCCGATTTCAGCGTCCTGGTGGCAGCCTCGAGGTAGCGGCTCTCTCCCAGCAGATGACCGAGACGGCCCAGGACCCGGGCCGCGATGCCATTCCCGGAGGGGGTGGAGTCATCGGCAAGGGACCTCGGTCTCTGGATCAGCGATTCGTGGTCGTCCGCGGTAAAAAAGAAACCACCGGCCTCATCCTGGAAATGGTCGAGTACTACTTCGGCGAGTTCCACGGCAAAGGAAAGTTCGCCGTCACGCCACCGCGCCTGCAGAAGTTCCAGAATGCCATCGATGAGATAGACATAATCATCGAGGTATGCCGGCAGGTGGGCATGCCCATCCTTGCTGGTCGCCAGCAGTCTTCCGTCCCGCCAGAGGGATGCACGGATAAAATCCAGGGCGCGGCTGGCCGACTCGATACAGGCGGGTTCATCGAGGTGGCGTCCTGCCACGGCCATGCCCCTGATCATCAGTCCGTTCCATGAGGTTACTATCTTTTCATCGCGCCCGGGGTGGACGCGTCTGGCTCGCTCCCGGAACAGCAGGTCACGGCCCCGATCGATCCTTCGGTTCAACTCCGGTAAGTCCAGGGAGAATTTCGCGGCCAGCTGTTCCCGGGTGTGATGAACAGACAGGTGCCATTTGCCCTCGAAATTGGCCTTCTGGTCCAGGCCGTAACGGCGGGCAAAAAGATCATAGTCACTGGCACCCACCAGTTCCCTGACCTGTTCGGGAGTCCAGACATAGAATCGACCCTCCTCGCCCTCGGAGTCTGCATCCAGGCTGGAGTAATAACCACCTTCCGGTGACTGCATCTCGCGTATGACCCAGGCCGCGGTCTCTTCGCATACCCTGCGGAACAGCGGTTCACCAGTGGCCGCCCAGACCTCGCTGTACAGGCTCAGGAGGGGACCGTTGTCGTACAGCATCTTCTCGAAATGCGGGATCATCCACCGGTCATCGACTGAATAGCGGCAAAAGCCGCCACCCAGCTGGTCGTACATACCGCCGTGAGCCATCTTCTGCAGTGTGAAGACGGCCATGTGCAGGGCCTGTTCATCAGCGCGTCCGGTTGCGAGGGATCCGGCCCAGTGCCTGAGCAGGCGATCGATGCTGGTTGGGTGTGGAAACTTCGGTGCCTCGCCAAAGCCGCCATGGCGGGGATCGAATTGCTGTTCGAGTTGCTGGCGGGCGCTGTCCAGCGGCAGGGGGTCCAGGGTATCCGCCGCCGGAGCGGTTGCACTGATCTGTTGCAGGGCATGCTGCAGAGAGGTGTTCTGCTGCCGGATCTCGTCTTCATGTTCATGCAGGAACGCGACAATACGTTGCATCAGATCGGTGAAGGCAGGCAGGCCGTGCCGGGGTTCCCGCGGGAAATAAGTACCGCCAAAGAACGGGATCCGGTCATCCGGGGTCAGGAACATCGTCAGTGGCCAGCCTCCCGGGCGCTGCGCCAGCAGGGAATGCGCGGTCTGGTAGATCTTGTCGAGATCCGGACGTTCTTCCCGATCGACCTTGATATTGATGAACAACTCGTTCATAACCGAGGCGGTGTCCGGATCCTCGAATGATTCGTGGGCCATGACATGGCACCAGTGACAGGCGGAATAGCCAATCGAGAGCAGGATCGGCTTGTTTTCCGCGCGTGCCCTGTCCAGTGCGTCCTGGCACCAGGGGTACCAGTCTACCGGGTTATGCGCGTGTTGCAGCAGGTAGGGGCTGGTCTGGTGAATCAGTTGGTTGGTATATTTGCTCTCTTGAGTCATGAGTCTGCGCCAGCCTGTTGGTGGTTGCCGTGCCCCACTATAGCGAATGGCATAGGACCTGTCTCCGGGGGGTGTGATAACCCAGTGATTTCAGGGGTTTTTGTGGATCTTTCTATTGTTATCCCGGTGTACAACGAGGCGGCCAGTATCCGGCCACTGGTCAGTGAGATCGTGGCCGTGCTGGGTGAGTCCGGAAGTTATGAGATCCTCACTATCGATGACGGTAGTGAGGATC
>JARFQV010000285.1 GCA_029287615.1 Pseudomonadota bacterium
TCATGTGACAGGTCGCATGTCCAGACCCGATCGGCTGCATCTCCCCTTCCCAAATCCACCCGGATCGTCAATTCATCACGCGACATAACACGCTGGCCGGCCTCCTCGGTATAGTCGGCCGCACGCCCACCGTTGCGCACGATACAAACCTCATCCAGGTCAACCGACACCCGATCGACCAGCAGCCCGTCAACGCCGGCACGGCCCACGGCGGCGAGGATTCTTCCCCAGTTGGGGTCACCGGCAAATATTGCTGTCTTGACGAGCGGGGAGTGGGCAATTGTATAGGCGACACGCAAACACTCTTCACGGTCACGCCCACCCCGGATTTCCACTGTAACGAATCGGGTTGCCCCTTCACCATCGCGCACAATGGCCTGCGCGAGATCTTCACAAACAGATACGATGGTCTCTGCCAGCAGTGTGCCGGCCGGACTGGTCGCAGATATCCGTGGCAGGTGAGACATGCCGGTCGCAACCAGCATGCAGGAATCATTGGTCGATGTGTCTCCATCCACCGTAATGCGGTTAAAAGAGCCTTCCACAGCCTGTTCCAGCCAGTACTGCAGAACCGGCCGGTCGACCGCGGCATCTGTGGCGATAAAAGCCAGCATGGTTGCCATATCGGGACGGATCATGCCGGCACCCTTTGCTATACCGGTGACAGTTACAGTGTGCCCCTCGATATCGACAAGCCGCGAAGCCCCCTTGGCTACGGTATCGGTAGTCAGTATCGCACTGGCTGCATCCGCCCAGCCATCTTCATCCAGGGCGGAGAAGGCCGCCGGGATCCCTTCCCGGATTACCGCAACCGGGAGCGGTTCCCCGATCACACCGGTGGAGAACGGCAGTACCCTGGCGGGAGCGCAACCGGCATGGTCTGCAAGCTGCTGACAACAAAGCCGTGCATCTCCGAGCCCCTGATCACCCATTCCAGCATTGGCATTGCCGCTGTTGATCAGAAAATAGGCTGGTGAACAATCATGCAGATGTTGTTTAGCCAGAACGACCGGTGCGGCACAGAATGCATTTTTCGTGAACACCCCGGCACATGTGGATCCCTCCGGGAATTCCATGACCACCAGATCACGACGACCGGGATAGCGGATACCGGCAGCGGTACTGCCCAGTCTCACTCCGGAGACGGGATGCAGTACGGGTAGTGAATGATCAGTCATTAACGGCAGGAAACAGGGTGATTAGCCCGTACGGTATCGATACTCACCGGTCAGTGCCACGGCCATCCTGGCTGAAATATCACTGATTTGCGGGTATCGGCTATGCCAGCTTTCCATGGCATTGCTTGTATTTCTTGCCGGAACCGCAGGGACATGGCTCATTCCGGCCCACTTTCCGGGTGCCACGCACAAACGGGGTCTTGGGTCTTTCTTCTCCGGTTTCTCCACCGTCAGCCTGCTGCTCTCCACCCAGGGCATTCGACTCGGCATGTCGAAACTGCATTGGGGCCTGGGAACGACGCTGCTCCTCGACAGCCTCGACATCGGATTCGGCGCGAACCTGAACCTTCGAGATAATGCTCACTACCTCATGCTTGATACGCTCCAGCATGTCGGTAAACATTTCAAAGGCCTCTCGCTTGTACTCCTGCTTGGGATTTTTCTGTGCGAAGCCGCGCAAGTGTATCCCCCTGCGCAGATAATCCATCGCTGCCAGATGTTCCTTCCAGGAGGCGTCCAGCACCTGAAGCATCACAGCCTTTTCGAAATGTCTCATGACACTGGCGCCGGTGAGCCTCTCCTTCTCGGCATAGGCCTCCTCTATCGCTTGAATGATCCGCTCGCGCAGCGTCTCTTCGTGCAATTCATCGTCAGCCTCCAGCCACTTACTCACCTCGAATTGATGGCCGAACTCCTGGTTCAGTGCCTCCTCCAGCCCCGGGATATCCCACTGTTCGTCCAGTGTACCCGGCGGGATGTATGTGCTGATTACGGAATCGACGATATCCTGGCGTACATTGTGAATGGTCTCTGATACATCATCCGCTGCCATCAGTTCGCTTCGCTGCTCGTAGACCACCTTGCGCTGGTCATTGGCGACATCATCGAACTCAAGGAGGTTCTTGCGGATATTGAAGTTCTGCGCCTCGACCTTTCGCTGTGCGTTTTCGATCGCCTTGGTTACCCACGGGTGCTCGATCGCCTCTCCCTTTTCCATGCCGAGTTTCTGCATCAGGCCAGCCACCTTGTCCGATGCAAAGATTCGCATCAGATTATCCTTGAGTGACAGGTAAAACCGGCTGGATCCCGGATCACCCTGCCGGCCGGAACGTCCGCGCAACTGGTTATCTACGCGCCTCGATTCATGCCGCTCGGTACCTATGATATGCAGGCCACCGGCTGCAATCACCTGATCATGGCGCTTCTGCCATTCATTGCGCAGATCCTCTATGCACTTCTCATCGGGTGATTCCAGGGCCTTGATCTCTGCATCCAGACTACCGCCAAGCACAATATCGGTCCCGCGACCGGCCATATTGGTGGCAATCGTCACGCTGCCTGCCCGTCCCGCCTGAGCAACTATATGTGCCTCACGCTCATGTTGCTTGGCATTGAGTACCTCATGCTGGACCTTTGACTTCCTGAGCAGATTGGCCAGGTATTCCGATGTCTCGATCGATGCGGTGCCGACCAGCACAGGCTGCCCCCGATCCCGGCAGTCCCTGATGTCCTCCAGGATCGCGTCAAACTTCTCCTCCATGCTGAGGAAAACCATATCGCCCATGTCATCACGGATCATTGGCACGTGGGTCGGGATAACCACAACCTCCAGCCCGTAGATCTGCTGGAACTCGAATGCCTCGGTGTCCGCCGTACCGGTCATGCCTGAAAGCTTGTCATACAGGCGAAAATAATTCTGAAAGGTGATCGAGGCCAGGGTCTGGTTTTCCTGCTGAATGTCGACCCCTTCCTTGGCCTCAACTGCCTGATGAAGCCCTTCCGACCAGCGGCGCCCGGGCATGGTACGGCCGGTAAATTCATCGACAATGACAATCTCGCCATCCTGCACGATATAGTCCACATCCTTCTGGAACAGCAGATTTGCGCGCAGCGCTGCATTCAGATGGTGCATCAGACCGAGGTTGGCCGCATCGTAGAGGCTCTCATCCTCCTTCAACATGCCGGCCTTTACCAGCAGGTCCTCTACTTTTTCATGCCCTTCTTCGGTGAGGTGTACCTGTTTGCTCTTTTCATCAACCGTGTAATCACCCGCACCGTCTTCCGACTCCTGTCGTGACAGCTTCGGTATCAGCGTATTGATCCTGGTATAAAGATCCGAACTGCTGTCAGTGGGTCCGGAGATGATCAGCGGGGTCCGGGCCTCGTCGATCAGAATGGAATCGACTTCATCGATGACGGCGTAGTTCAGCTTGTGCTGCACCCTGTCCTCGACAGTGAAAGCCATATTGTCACGCAGGTAGTCAAAACCAAATTCGTTATTGGTACCGTAGGTGATATCAGCGGCATAGGCTGCCTTTCTCTCTTCGTGATTGAGGCCCGGCACCACGACACCGGTACTCATACCAAGAAATTCATAAACCTTCCCCATCCAGGAGGAATCGCGGCGAGCCAGATAGTCATTCACGGTAATGACATGAACACCATCACCGCTGAGTGCATTGAGATATGCAGGCAAGGTCGCAACCAGGGTTTTGCCTTCACCGGTACGCATCTCGGCTATCTTTCCCTGATGCAATACCATACCGCCGATCAGCTGGACGTCGAAATGGCGCATGCCCAGGACTCGACGCGATACCTCGCGCACGGTCGCGAATGCTTCCGGCAACAAGTCCTCGATGGATTCACCACTGTCGAGACGATTGCGAAATTCACCGGTCTTGGCACCCAGTTCGTCATCAGACAGGGACTCCAGGGATGGTTCCAGGGCGTTTATCTTCCCCACCACCCGGGACATGCGTTTCAGTTGCCGCTGGTTGCGACTGCCGAATATCTTGCTGAACAGATTGCCTACCATAGGGATATTTTTAAACCATCATCCGGATTCTTTGATAACCTGATATCATACCTGATGCGGGGGCAAAATAGCAGACAGGCCTGGTGTCAACGGGCCCTGACAAAAACATCGACCGCTGCAGTCTGCGGGATCCGCTTGTTGCCGCTTCGGGAATCTCTCAGCGGGAATCGCTGAAATACTTGCTCGGGTTCTCGGTTTTGCCGTTTCGCACAACCTCGAAATGTACATGGGGACCTGTAGCCCGCCCTGTCGAGCCCATCAACGCGATGGTTTGTCCCTTCTTTACGGTGTCTCCGATTGAGACCAGGTTTTGCTTGTTGTGGGCATAGCGGGTCACGTACCCGTTACCATGGGTAATCTCCAGCAGATTGCCGTAGTCATTGTGTATACCGGCCCAGCTTACCACACCATCACCCACGGCCATGATTTCGGAGCCTTCCTTGCCTGCGATATCAACTCCCTTGTGAAATTCCTGACTACCGTCCAGCGGATCGGTACGCTTTCCGTAGTAGGATGACAGCCAGCCTTTGGCGACGGGACGACCATCCGGCACCACTCTTCCCGTCAGGTTGCGATCCATAATCAGGGACTCCAGGGCAAGCAGCTTGTTTTCCCGGTCCCTGATCTGTTGTGAAAGCGCATCCAGTGACTGCATGAAATCATGCGGTCGGATCTGTTGTGCCTCGCTGACGGCATGGGGACCGCCCAGCGGGGGGGGACTGGAAAAATCAAATTCATCCTTGTCCAGACTGGCCCTGGCAACCAGTTGCTGACCCAGCGCCTCGAGCCGCAGCACCTCAGCCTGCATCCTTCCCATCCGCATAACGAGTGCGTCGAGATGATCCCCAGCCTCCTGACGAACCTGATCAATTGCCTGCTTTTGCCGGTCCAGCTCGTGATGCCATCCATGACTGCCAAGCTCATCCTTCTGTGCGAACCGGTAACCGGTCCATGCAGCAGCGCATAACAGCGCAAACAGCAGCAACAGCCCCATGGTGACGCGCCATTGCCCCGCGTCGAAACTGAGGGCCTTGCCCTGATTGGTAATGAATACAACGTTCATATTATTATTATCTTATCAGATTTTGGAATGTACATCCCGACATGCACCGATATCGCACAGCAACGGCTATACAAATGCTATGCGGGAATAAAAGCCGCAAGCTGCTGTCTCATTCAAGATATCTTACTGATATAGATGAAATAATAAAGAAACACCTGCCGGCGCCATTGAATGCGCAGTGCACGGTGGCCAACCTGCAAGAGGGACGCCTGGTACTGGCCGCGAAGACACCCGCGTGGGCGGCGAGACTACGCTACCAGGCACCCATGCTATTGAAATACCTGACTATTAATAAATCCATCCGTATACAGTCTATTATCGTCAAGGTCGTGCCCGATGTGGCCGCGGGGCCCTTCAGGGCTACCGGCAGCCCTCCCCCGCGCATGTCGGCTGAAAACGCGACCATGATTCGTCAGACTGCGCGCGCGATGTCCGATTCCGTGCTGAGCGCCGCCCTGGAACGACTGGCTACGAGAGGCGAAGATGCGAAAGACAGGGAATGGTGAATACTGGATTGACCGTAAAAGCGGGATTCACAGCGCGATGATGTGAGCGCAAGCTTGTTTGTCCAGGTGCCAGCTGCCGTTGATCAAAAGGCCGGCACCGTCTGTAGACTGACCGGCGGAACAGGGTGGGTATCGCCGAAGGTGACCACTTCCCAGGCACTGGTATCCGCCATCAGTGTGCCAAGCAGCCTGTTATTGAGTGCGTGCCCCGATTTGTACCCGTTGAAAGAGCCGATCAGACTATAGCCCAGAAGATACAGATCGCCTATGGCGTCCAGGATCTTGTGCTTCACGAACTCGTTCTTGTAGCGCAACCCATCCTCGTTCAGCACCCGGTAATCATCAAGTACCACGGCATTGTCCAGGCTTCCCCCGAGTGCCAACTCCCTGGAGTGCAGCTTTTCGATGTCCCTGAGAAAACCGAAGGTACGCGCCCTGCTGACCTCTTTCACAAACGACATGGAGGAAAAATTCATCTCGTTGTGCTGCAGTTCTGTTTTGAAGGCAGGGTGATTGAATTCAATGGTAAAGCCGACCTTGAAACCATCATAGGGCTCGAATCGTGCCGACTTGTCACCATCCCTTATTTCTACCGGTTTTTTGATTCGAATAAACCGTTTGGGAGCATCCTGTTCCACAACTCCCGCCGACTGTATTAGAAATACAAACGGGCCTGCGCTTCCATCCATGATCGGGACCTCCTGCGCGCTGGTCTCCACACGGGCATTGTCGATCCCCAGCCCTGACAAGGCGGATAACAGATGCTCCACTGTGGAGACCCGAACCCCACCCTGCGCCAGGGTTGTGGACAACTGAGTTGCACCGACATTGTGGATACTGGCCTTGATCTCCACCATCCTGTCGTCCACAGATCGGCTGAACACAATCCCCGTGTCCGGTTCGGCGGGCCGTAGTGTCAGAGAAGACTTCTCCCCCGTATGCAAGCCTATACCGGTTGCCCGAATCGTGTTTTTCAGTGTGCGTTGCCGAACCATATCAGGGTTTTCCAGATCATTTCATAAAGTTGTAAAAATTCGCCGGATACTATCACAGCGAACCCGAACTGCCCAGAGACAGGCACTTGCACACCACTACCCGGCCAATCTCGACCACAACCTCATCCACGAAATATCACATTGATTTAACTGAATATTTTATTTTCTCTCCTGTCGTATGCCGACCGGGCCCGGTTTCCTGGGCCGGGATCGGCACAACCGGATAACAGCCTGCCATGATTCTGGTTCGTCAGTCTTGCCACTTGATCACAATCACGAGAACGAACCACCACCGCCAGGCAAGAAATACTGGCTAATCCGCCTGACGTCGCAGAAAAGCCGGTATATCCAGATAATCCATGTCCTCATCCGGCTTCGCCGCCACGGCTGCCGCACTGTTTACTGCCCGCTTGCGTATCACGGTTGGCCGGTCGAGTTTTTCATAATCGGGCTCGCCCGTATTCTTCTTCACCAGCTTGACGGGTTTGTCCTGCTCTTTCTTTACCTCGGAGCCCAGTCCCGTCGCAACGACGGTCACCCGTAATTCGTCGCGCATATCCGGGTCGATGACTGTCCCGACTACCACCGTGGCATTCTCGGAGGCGAACTCCTTCACCGTGTTGCCAACCTCCTCGAATTCGCCAATGGAGAGATCCATACCGGCGGTTACGTTAACCAGTATGCCGTGTGCGCCCATCAGGTTGATATCTTCCAGTAGCGGACTCGCAATAGCCGCTTCAGCCGCCTCTCTGGCACGATCCTCACCCTTCGCCGACCCGGAGCCCATCATTGCCATGCCCATTTCCGACATCACGGTACGTACATCGGCGAAATCGACATTGATCAGTCCCGGACGGGTAATGAGCTCGGCAATTCCCTGAACGGCACCAAGGAGGACATCATTGGCTGCCTTGAAGGCGTCCAGCAGACTGACCTGCTTGCCCAGTACGGTCAGCAGTTTCTCATTCGGGATGGTAATCAGGGAATCCACATGTTCACTCAGATCCTTGATTCCATTGTGTGCAACATGCAGACGCTTGGTGCCCTCGAACGGAAATGGCTTGGTTACCACCGCAACGGTAAGAATACCGAGTTCCCTGGCAACCTGTGCGACAATGGGTGCGGCCCCCGTACCGGTCCCGCCCCCCATACCGGCGGTAATGAATACCATATCAGAACCTTCCAGCACCTCCTGAATACGATCCCGGTCCTCCATGGCAGACTGCTTGCCGATATCCGGGTTTGCACCGGCTCCCAGACCCTTGGTGATGGTACTGCCCAACTGCAGGGTTGTTTTTGCCGAAATGTCATTCAGTGCCTGCGCATCGGTATTGGCGCAGATAAAATCGACACCCTCGATATCCGTCTCCACCATGTGCTGCACGGCGTTTCCTCCACCGCCACCCACACCGATAACCTTGATTACCGCGCTTTGGCTGCATGCATCCATGAGTTCAAACATTTTGTCTTCTCCTCTAACTGGTGTTTTTACATTAAATAGTTACTGCGGTTCCCAGACCATTCGTCGGCTTGCCAAATCCATTCATACCTACCGTTCCGATATCGCCTTTCACTTTCGCGCCTCATACCCGCCCTACAGATTTCCCTGAAACCAGCCTTTCATTCTCTGCCATACACTTCGCAGACCACGCCCCAGCTTCGCCTCCATCATCTGATGGCGATGATGCTGCTGACCAAACAACAACAATCCAACACCTGTTGCATAAATCGGATTTCTGACCACCTCCAGCAGACCGGTTACGTACTGGGGTGTACCCAGACGAACCGGCATATGAAATATCTCCTCGGACAACTCCACCAGACCCTCGATCTTCGAGCTGCCGCCGGTGAGAACAACGCCCGCGGCAATCAGGTCCTCGAATCCGCTACGGCGCAATTCCGCCTGTACCAGGGTGACCAGTTCCTCGTAGCGTGGCTCGACGACCTCTGCCAGGGTATGCCGCGCCAGGCGTCTGGGTGGTCGGTCCCCAACGCTGGGGACCTCTATACTCTCGTCCGCGCTGGCCAGCTGGGTCAGGGCGCAGGCATACTTGATCTTGATCTCCTCGGCATGCTGCGTGGGGGTTCGGAGCGCCACGGCGATATCATTGGTAACCTGGTCACCGGCTATCGGGATAACAGCCGTATGCCGTATGGAACCGTCGGTAAAGACCGCGATGTCAGTGGTGCCACCGCCAATGTCCACCAGACACACCCCCAGTTCCTTTTCATCCTCTGTCAGTACGGAATAGCTCGACGCGAGTTGCTCCAGGATGATGTCATCAACCTCCAGCCCACACCTGCGCACGCATTTGATGATGTTCTGCGCGGCACTGACCGCACCCGTCACCATATGCACCTTCGCCTCCATGCGGACACCACTCATGCCCACCGGCTCCCGAATGCCTTCCTGGTTATCGATCAGAAATTCCTGGGGAAGAATATGCAGAATCTTCTGATCAGCGGGTATGGCCACCGCACGCGCCGCATCGATGACACGCTCCACGTCACCCGCGGTCACTTCCTTGTCACGTATGGCCACGATGCCATGTGAGTTGAGACTGCGTATGTGACTGCCTGCAATGCCCGCAAATATAGACTGGATCTGACAACCTGCCATCAACTCCGCTTCCTCGACCGCGCGCTGGATGGAATGCACCGTCGATTCAATATTCACCACCACACCCTTTTTCAAACCACGCGAAGGGTGCGAACCGATACCGATTACCTCTATCGTGCCGTCGGGTACGATTTCACCGACAATGGCAACCACCTTGGATGTCCCGATATCCAGGCCAACGATCAGATTTTTTTCCGTTTTTGGCATTCCGCTTAACCTTTCCGCTTGTCACCGTCATCTTCAGGATCCTGCAACCTGCGAATGGCGAAACCATTGCTGTAACGAAGATCCACATACTCCAGTCCGGCAACTCCGGAAGACAGCACCGCCGGATAGACACGCACAAAACGCTGCAGGCGCCTGTCCGGATCAGTACGCCCCAGTTCAAGCTGCACCTGATTGGTGAGCTGGAGGTGCCAGGCCCGACGCTCATCCTGGACCAGCGCCGCGATACCCAGGCCAACGGTTGCAAGTGCATCCGACATATCAAGGTACCGGTCGATTACGTACCTCTCCCGCCCTTCCGGACCGTGCAGCATGGCCAGTCCCTGCACGCCACCGCGGCTTTCCGGACGAAAGATCTCTCCATGCTCGTTCAGCAACTCATGCTCGCCCCAGCGAGCCGCCGGCTGCTGTTCCTCCACAACGATACGCAGAGAATCCGGCCATATCCTGTGAACCGAGGCCCGGTATACCCATGGAAGATCGTTTGCTGCCTTTTGCACACTGCCAACATCCACGGTGAAGAAGCCGCCCTCCACCAGTGGTGAAATTACCGCCTGCAGCTGCTCCCGATCCAGGTACATGAATTCACCCTCCACCTTTACGGTACGCATCGGAAGAGTCAGGGGATCACGCAACCAGTCGACCAGAAGCACGAAGCTGGCCAGCATTACCGCGAACAGCACCAGCCCCGCGATATCTTTCATGCGGACCTGCATCCAGATCCGCAGGGATTGCTTCTCTTCCTTGCGTTTGGATCTCTCAGCCATTCACTGCCCCCCGGCCTCGAGTGAAATGCTGGTATCCAGGATCCTGCGCACCAGCTCATCGAAATCGATTCCTGCAGCCCTGGCAGCCATGGGAACCAGACTGTGATCAGTGAGACCGGGGACGGTATTTACCTCGATCAGCCAGGGCAGCCCGGATTCATCACACAAAAAATCAACCCGTCCCCAACCGCTGGCATTCACCGTGCGAAACGCTTCCAGGCACATTGACTGAAATTTCATCTCGGTTTCCTGATCCAGCCCGCAGGGACAGATATAACGGGTGGAATCAGACTGGTACTTGGCCTCGTAGTCATAAAAGATATTTGGCGTTTCCAGCCGTATCAGTGGCAGCACCTGATCACCCAGTACCGCAGCCGTGTACTCATTCCCCGTGATCCATTGTTCGGCCAGCACTTCCCTGTCGTACTGCAAGGCCGCACGCCAGGCCTTCTGCAAGGACCCGCTATCATCCACCCGGTTCATTCCAATACTCGAACCTTCACATACCGGCTTTATCATCACCGGAAATTCAAGCATGCCGTAAGCCGCCTCGACATCCGCCATGCCTTGCAAAACAGTAAAGGCAGGCGTGGGCAGACCGGCACTCTTCCACACTGCTTTGGTACGCAACTTGTCCATTGCCAGGGCGGAGCCGAGGACCCTGCTGCCTGTGTAGGGGATACCCAGCACCTCCAGAAAACCCTGCATCACCCCGTCCTCACCGCCCCTGCCATGGAGGGCGACAAAGGCACGCGAGTATCCCCCTCCCGATAGTGCGTACGCCAGGTTGTCAGCGGCGGTGTCCACGCCTTCGGCGGCTATGCCCAGACGCTCGAGGGATTGCAATACGGCCGCCCCGCTGCGCAACGATATCTCCCTTTCCGCAGACCGCCCGCCCATCAGGACCGCCACCTTGCCGTATCCAGCCATATCGCTCATGCAGACACCAGACTCCCGATCAGCATCCGGAATCGCTCCCGTATGCAGGTTCTCCGACAATCCGCACCTCCGTCTCCAGCGTGACTCCGTGTACCTGGGCAACCTGCTCCTGTACCCGGTAAATCAGGGACTCGATATCCGCTGCCGTGGCAGTACCGATATTGATAATAAAGTTGGCGTGCTTTTCCGAGACCTGCGCACCACCGATCAGCGCCCCCTTCAAACCGGCCGTTTCGATCAATCGCGCAGCATGGTCGCCTGGTGGATTCCGAAACACGGATCCACAACTGGCTTGCCCGGTTGGCTGGGTGCGACCCCGCTTTTCCAGTAGCTGGCGGATATTCTCCCTGGCCCTCTCCGCATCCACAGGCTGAAGGCGAAGATGCGCGGCCACGAACCACTCCTGATCGGGTCCCTCCACGCTTCGGTAGGCAATCCGGTATTCATCCGGTGTACGTACCCGGTGCACACCCTGAATGTCCATGGTCTCCACGCAGCTAACGAGTCTCCAGGTCTCGCCACCAAATGCGCCGGCATTCATGGCCAGTGCCCCGCCAAGCGTACCGGGTATCCCTGCCAGGAATTCAGCCCCGCCCATTCCTCGTTCGGAACTGCGCCTGGCAATCCTGGAACAGGTCACGCCGGCGCCTGCCCGGAGGGTTACTGCGTCGACCCACTCCATTTCCTGCAATCCACCGAATGTAAAGATTACCGTCCCGCTAAAACCGCCATCACGAACCAGCAGATTGCTGCCCAGGCCCAGCCACAGGACCGGCCGCGCCGTCGCGGTGCATGACAGGTACCTGCCCAGGTCCTCCAGATCCGCCGGCCGGTAGAAATAACGAGCCGGGCCACCTACCCGCCACGACGTGTGGCGGGCCATCGGCTCATCCAGGCGCAATTCACCACGACAGGTCGGTTCGGGTTTCACGGCCATCATTCCTTATGCCCGCTCCGTTGCCGGGACGCCGTACGCTGTTTAGCAATACCGCGCTGCTGATCCTTGTCCACACACTGACCGGTCCCGTCCTCCAGCACCGGGTCCGGGGGCTGTTTATAACGACCCTGCAATGACTCTCCACAGCCCATGCATAACCGTATCCTGTTTACTTGCCCCATCAGTTACTTCCCCCGCCGGCAGTACGCTGCAGCGTGGCAGGCAATCCGGCTGCGATTCCCCCGATATCTCCTGCACCCAGCGTCACCAGCACATCCTGATCCTGCAGTAGACCGGCAAGCACATCCGGCAATTCCGAAACCTGCTCAACGAAGACGGGGTCGACCTGGCCCCTGGCACGTATGGCACGGCACAGGGCACGCCCGTCGGCCCCGTTGATGACCGATTCACCCGCCGCGTACACCTCGGTAACCAGCAACACATCGGCGGCTGACAGAACGCCGGAAAAATCTTCGATAAGATCGCGTGTGCGGGTGTAACGATGAGGCTGAAAGGCCACCACCAGGCGCCGCTCCGGCCACCCTCCCCGGATTGCCTTGAGGGTGGGTTCTATTTCGCGCGGATGATGCGCGTAATCATCGATCAACAGTACGCTGCCTGCGCCGGTCTCGATTTCGCCGGATACATGAAAGCGGCGCCCGATGCCCTCGAACCCGGACAGCCCGCGCTGGATAGCCGTGTCGGAGATATCCAGTTCCGCGGCCACGGTAATCGCCGCCAGGGCATTCAGCACATTGTGACGACCGGGAAGGTTCAGGGTGACCGGGAGAATATCTCTCCGGTCCGGTCTGTGAACATCAAAGTGCATCTGCATTCCATCCTGCCGCAGGCCGGTGGCCCGTATGTCCGCAGCAGCATCAATGCCGTAGGTGCGAACCGGCCGTGTGACCCTGGGCAACAAGTCGCGAATCTGCGGATCATCCAGACACAGTACCGCCAGTCCATAGAAGGGCAGGTGGTGCAGGAATTCGATAAACGTCTGTCGAAGTCGCTCGAAGTCACCCTCATAGGTCTCCAGGTGATCGGCATCGATGTTCGTAACCACGGCCATGGTTGGCTGCAGATACAGGAAGGAGGCATCACTCTCATCTGCCTCCGCCACGAGATAATGGCCCTCACCGAGCTGGGCATGACTGGCGGCGCTGTTTAATCGCCCCCCGATCACAAAGGTCGGATCGAGTCCGGCCTCGGCGAGCAGGCTGGCGACCAGACTGGTCGTGGTCGTCTTGCCGTGCGTACCCGCGATCCCGATCCCGTAGCGGAACCGCATCAGCTCTGCCAGCATTTCCGCCCGGGGAACCACCGGTATGCGGCGTTCGCGAGCCGCCACCACCTCCGGATTGTCCTGGGCTACAGCGGTGGAAACCACGACGGCATCACAATCTGCTACGTGGGCGGCATCGTGACCGATCCATATCCTGGCACCCATGCCATCCAGCCGCCGGGTTACATCGTTTTGCCGAAGGTCGGATCCACTGACGCCATAATCAAGATTCAGTAATACCTCCGCGATTCCGCCCATGCCCGCACCGCCGATCCCGACAAAATGGACACAACGAACCCGGCCCATGCCTTGTGGCTGGGTTGCCGAGGTGGGCTGTCGCCTGCGATTCACGAGGCGCGCTTCCTGCGGTACCACGGCTTCGCCTCCCTGGCGGTCTCCAGGCACAATTGCGCAACCTTTTGCGCGGCATCCGGCTGCGCCAGTTCCCGTGCCCTGCGGGCCATATCCTCCAGGCGGGACCGGTCGGCGCTGAAGCCGGCGAGCAGGGAAGCCAGACGCTCCACGGATAACTCACCCTGCGGCAGAAGCACCGCTGCGCCCGCCTCGGAAAGGAATCGTCCATTAGAGGTCTGGTGATCATCGACGGCGTATGGATAAGGCACCAGGATGGCTCCCGCACCGACGGCTGCCAGCTCTGCGACTGTCAGCGCACCCGCCCGGCAGAGCACCAGATCGGCCCAGGCATAGGCTCTGGCCATATCCGTGATAAAGGGTTCGACCCGCCCCTCGATACCCGCAGCCCGATAGACCTCCCGAACCCTGCCATCCTGACGATCGCCAGTCTGGTGCCACAGCTCGGGACGCTGCCCTGCCTCCATCTGCTGTACAGCCCCGGGCACGATCTCGTTCAGAACCGCCGCGCCCAGACTGCCGCCGACGACCAGCAGACGCATGGGCTCGTGACGACCGGTAAGCCGGGTAGCGGGATCAGCCATCCCGGCGATCTCCTCGCGTACCGGATTGCCCGTATAAACCGGATGCTGCCTCGCGGGCAGGGCACCGGGAAAGGCCACCATGACCCGCCTTGCCAGAGGGGCCAGCAACCGGTTGGTGAGGCCCGCCACCGAATTCTGTTCGTGGATCAACAAGGGTCGGCGTAGTAACCAGGCCATCACCCCGCCCGGACCGGAAACGAATCCTCCCATCCCGAGCACGGCAAGTGGTCGCAGCCGAATCAGAATCACCAGTACCTGCAGACAGGCCCAGGCAATCATGAAGGGCGCCACAATTACGCGCCAAACGCCCTTGCCACGCAGACCGCGGACACTGACCCAGGCGATCGGCAAACCGGCTTGCGGGACAACCCGCGACTCCAGCCCCCGCCGGGTACCCAGCCACACTACCGGTATGTCCCTGTCGCGCAATTGACGGGCCACTGCCAGCGCCGGGAAAACATGCCCGCCCGTACCACCGGCCATGATCAGCACGGGACGGGACGTCGCGCTGGTGCTGTTCACGTATCCGTCCTCCGCCATTTCGCAGGTGTAGCGCCGGACTCCGGCAGCCCCTCTACCGTACAGCGGGTCTCGTAGTCAATCCGCAGCAACAGTGCCGCCGCCGCGCACATTACCACCATGCTGCTGCCGCCATAACTCATCAGCGGCAGGGTCAGCCCCTTGGTCGGCAGCAACCCCATATTCACACCGATATTTATGAAGCTCTGCAGGCTGAACCAGGTACCGATACCCCAGGCCAGATTGGCCGCAAACGGACGGCCGGCCTTTTGCGCCACCGCGGCAATGGCAAATGCACGAATGACCAGAAAACCGTATAAGGCGATAATGACAAGCACACCAACAAGACCTGCCTCCTCCGCGAGTACCGCAAAGACAAAATCGGTGTGCGCCTCGGGGAGATAAAAAAGTTTCTGGATACTGGCACCAAGACCAACACCGAAGATCTCCCCCCTGCCAATAGCAATCAGTGACTGCGTCAACTGGAAACCGCTGTCGAAGGGGTCCGCCCATGGGTTCAGAAAGGTGGTCAGTCTTTCCAGACGATACGGGGAGGATATGGCAAGCCCCGCCAGTAATACGAATGCCAGCACGAATACACCCGCCAGCGGTAACAGGCGTACGCCCGCCAGATACAGCATGCAGAGGTTGGTGGCAACAACAACCACAGCGGAACCAAAATCCGGCTCCATCAGCAAGAGTATGGCCACCAGCCCAAGCATGGCCATTGGCTTCAGAAAACCCGCAATGCTTGTCTGGACTGCAGCTGCGTGCCGCACCAGGTAACCTGCCATATAGATGATGAACAGCAGCTTGGCCGGCTCGGAGACCTGCAGGTTTACCGGACCAAGATTGATCCAGCGGTAACTGCCGTTGATCTTGACACCCACCCCCGGAATCAGCACCAGAAACAACAGCCCGATGGATAACAGGAGGAGATAAAAACTGGTTTTCTCCAGATACCTGAGCGGCATACGCAAGAGAAACGCGGCCAGCATCAGACCGATCACGATATAGATCCCCTGACGAATGGCGTAATGGAACGGTTGTCCCAGCTCGCGGTCGGCCAGGGTAATCGATGCAGAGGAGACCATCACCAGACCGATGGATATCAGGGCCAGTACGGCCAACAGCAGGGGATAATCCAGGCTGTGGTAGCGATTACCGCTACTGCGACCGGAGAGCCCCTGTTGTGTGATCGCCATATTCATTTCATCAGTTCCCGCACCGAATCCATGAAGGCCGTCCCGCGTTCCTGGTAATCCCGGAACATGTCCAGACTGGAACAGGCGGGGGATAACAGAACACTGTCTCCGGGCAGCATCCGTTCACTCGCGCAAAGAACTGCCTCACGCATGCTGGCCGCATGCACGACGGGGGCTGCCCCACCAATCGCCTCTTCCAGGCGCGGCGCGTCCTGACCGATCAGTATCACGGCACGGCACTTGTCGCGTACGGAATCGGCCAGCGGTGAAAAATCCGCTCCCTTCCCGTCTCCACCGGCAATCAAGACAACCGGGCCAGCAGTACCCCGTATCGCTGCCTGAGTGGCGCCCACATTGGTACCCTTGGAGTCGTTATACCAGGAGACCCCGTTGTACTCACCAATCCACTGGCAGCGATGTGGCAATCCGGGGAATTCCCGCAGGGTCTCGATCATGATGTCTTGCGGCAGACCGATGGCACCGCCCAGCGCGAGTGCCGCCAGTGCATTGCCGGTATTGTGCCAACCCGCCATGCGCAAACCCGAAACCGGCATCAGCGCCTTGTTACCACGCGCCAGCCATTGCTCATCCCCGTGCATGATGATGCCGTAATCTCCCTCTGCCGGGGGGGCCAGCGTAAAACCGATCTGCTGGCGCTGCGGATCGGCGAGATCGGCGGCATTTGCATCATCACGGTTTACAACCTGCACCCTCGCACCCTGGTAGATACGCTGCTTGCTCGCAGCATAGGCTGCCAGGTCAGGATACCGGTCCAGGTGATCCGCACTGATATTGAGCACCGTCGCGGCTGCCGCGCGCAGGTTGTGGGTTGTCTCCAGCTGGAAGCTGGACAACTCGAGCGCATAGCAATCCGGCTCGGCCTTGCCCAGCAGATCCAGTGCGGGTGTGCCCAGATTTCCACCCACACGTACCTCCAGTCCCGCCTGCTTTGCCATGACACCGAAGAGCGTCGTCACCGTGCTCTTGCCGTTCGAGCCGGTCACGGCAACGACCGGTGCCGTGGCTGCGCGCACAAACAATTCGATATCGCCTATGATTTCCACACCACGCGCGGCAGCGGCTGCGATTTCAGGCTCGTTGACGGAGACCCCGGGACTGACCACGATTCTCTCGGCCCGCGTGAATGCCTCGTGATGAAACCTGCCCAGGAACAGGGCGATATCATCAGAGAGCTCTTCCCGCAACCGCGCCAGTCCAGGTGGTTCCATCCTGTTGTCCACGATCGCCACCTGGGCACCGGTACGCGACAGATAGCGGGCCACGGACAATCCGCTCTCACCAAGGCCAACGATCAGGGTCCTGCAGGTATTCCCCCTCACGCGCCCTGTTTCCCGAAGACTGACTGACATACTGGTTTCATCCTCTCCGGGTCACATCAGGGACAGGACAAGCGAAATGATCAACAGCGCCGCACTGACAATTGCAATTTGACTCTTGATATCCACGGGCTTCTCCTCAGCGTATTTTCAGGGTTGCAAGACCAATGAGCACCAGAATGACCGTCACAATCCAGAAACGAACAATGACACGGGGTTCCGGCCAGCCCTTCAGCTCGAAGTGATGATGCAGCGGTGCCATGTGAAAAATCCTGCGTCCGGTCAACTTGAACGAGACAACCTGCAGGATCACTGAAACCGTCTCCATGACGAAGACGCCCGCCATGACGAAGAAAACAAGTTCCTGGCGGACAACCACGGCAACCACACCCAGCGCCGCTCCCAGCGCCAGGGCACCGACATCACCCATGAATACCTGTGCGGGGTAGGCATTGAACCAGAGGAAACCAAGCCCTGCGCCTACAATCGCACCGCAAAAGACCACGACCTCACCGGAATTGCGCACATAGGGAATGCCCAGATATTCGGCGAAGTTCACATTGCCCGTGGCATAGGCAAAAATCCCGAGCGCCCCGGCTATCATGACTGTTGGCAGGATCGCCAGTCCGTCCAGGCCGTCGGTGAGATTGACCGCATTACTGGACCCCACCACCACGAAATACACCAGCACGATGTAAAACCAGCCCAGCTCTACAGCTACTTCCTTGAAAAACGGAACGATCATGGATGTCTCTGCAGGCGTACCGGCGGTTACGTAGAGCACAATGGCTGTGCCCAGTCCAACAACCGACTGCCAGAAGAGTTTCGCGCCGGCCGACAATCCGTCCGAATTTTTCAGTACCAGCTTGCGATAGTCATCGACCCAGCCGATGGCACCGAACATCAGGGTCACCAGCAGGACGATCCATACATAGTGATTGCCGATATCGGACCACAACAGCGTCGCAACCGTGATCGCCACCAGGATCAGCGCCCCGCCCATGGTCGGCGTGCCGGCCTTCACAAGATGCGACTGCGGTCCGTCATCACGCACAGACTGCCCGATCTGGTAGTAGCTCAGGCGCCGGATCATGGCGGGACCAACGATAAAAGAGATCAACAGCGCCGTTAGCACCCCGAGAATAGCGCGCAGGGTCAGGTACTGAAAGACATTGAATCCGCTATGATACTGACTCAGATAATCGGCTAGCGTTACCAGCATGGTCAGTGATCACCCTCGCCCGAACGCCCGCACAGCGCGAAAACCGCCCGTTCCATCTTCATCAGGCGTGAACCCTTTACCAGCACACTGACACCTGCACCCAGATCCGACTGCAGGCCATGCAGCATGTCATCCATGCTTTCATACCACTGGGCTTTCTTTCCGAAGGCCGTGACGGTCTCCCGCGCCAGTTCCCCCAGACCATAGACGCGGCTGACACCGGCACCTTCCGCCTGAGCAGCCACCTGCTGGTGCAGTTGCCGGGCCCGGGGGCCCAGTTCTCCCATGTCGCCCAGCACCAGCCATTTTTCTCCCCCGGTCATGGCAAGCACATCCAGGGCAGCCTGCAGCGAATTCGGATTGGCGTTATAGGTATCATCGATCACGGTCACGCCATCCGCCGGATGATAGATATTCAGCCTGCCACGCACCGGATCCAGACTCTCCAGGCCTGTGCGGATATCCTCCAGGCTGGCTCCCGCCGCCAGTGAAGCAGCGCAAGCCGCCAGCGCATTGACCACGTTATGCTGACCGGGCAGTCCTAGCCGCAGCTCGATCTCGCCCTGCGGGGTGTAGAGATGCAGCCGGCTTCCGGTGACCTCTCCCTGCCATTGCGCCCGCACGGCTGCCCGATCACACAGACCGAAATCGATGATCCGCCTGGGCCCCGCCAGATCCCGCCACAGATCCGCAAAGGCATCATCTGCGTTGATCACCGCGACGCCCTCCTCATCCAGCCCGGAAAAAATCTCGCCCTTGGCCCTTGCCACACCGCGCAGGTCACCGAAACCTTCCAGGTGTGCGGGCCCCGCATTGGTCACCAGGGCAATGGTGGGGCGGGCTACCTGCGTCAGGTAGGCGATCTCGCCCGGATGATTGGCGCCCATCTCGATCACCGCATAGCGATGTTCAGCACCCAGCCGTGACAGGGTCAGGGGCAGACCGATGTCATTGTTCAAATTGCCCCGGGTAACGAGAGTCTCGCCACGCCTGGAAAGGATCGAGGCCACCATCTCTTTCACCGTGGTCTTGCCATTACTGCCGGTAACACCCACCAGCGGAAGGCTGAAACCCGAGCGCCAGTGCGCAGCAAGCTGCCCCAGAGCCAGGCGGGTATCCTTCACCCGAAGGACCGGCAACGGAGCCTCAACCGGCCTGCTGACGGCCGCAGCGGCGGCACCACAGTCGCTCGCCTGTTGCAGAAAATCGTGACCATCGAAGTTTTCACCCTGCAGGGCGACAAAAAGACTGCCGGACGGCATCTTCCGGGTGTCTGTACTCAGACCATTGAAATCGACTCCGCCATCGATACTTTCGGCACCAAGAATACCTGCGGCCCTGGAGAGTGTCATCGCCATCATCCCGACCGTTCCCTCAGCAAGGCAGGCACCTGTTCACGATCGCTGAAAGCAACGCTGCGGTCGCCGATCAACTGGATCGTTTCATGCCCCTTCCCGGCTACCAGGACGATATCGTCCTTGCCTGCATGGCCGATGGCCAGCGCAATCGCCCGGCGCCGGTCACGTTCAACACGCACGGTGTCCTTGCGTACAATCCCCGACAGGATGCCGTCCACGATGTCTTGCGGTTCCTCGTGACGCGGGTTGTCATCGGTCAGTACGATGTGGTCAGCGAACCGCTCGGCCACAGCCCCCATCAGCGCCCTTTTGCCCTGGTCACGACCTCCACCGGCGCCGAACACGCACCAGATCTCTCCATGGCAGTGGGCACGCAATGCCGCCAATACCTGCTCCAGCGCACCGGGGGTGTGGGCGTAATCCACCACGACCAGCGGGGCACCCGGGCCACCATCAAACCGCTCCATGCGGCCCGGCACGGTTCGCGTAGCGGCAAGACGCACCAGGGCGGTCTCCAGAGACATACCGCGCAGGCACAGCACCGAAAGGGCGGCCAGCAGATTGCTGAGGTTGAACCGCCCCAGGAGACGACTGCGCAGCAAACCGCAGCCCCAGGGTGTCTCGACCTCACACTGTATGCCAGCATCGTCGAACACCACATCCCTGCCGATCACCCATTGCACCGCAGGCGTGAGATCCGGCTGGCCGTTATCCAGACCATAGGCAATCCGGTTCACATGGGCGGGCAGTGTTTTCAGCAATTCGAGACCAAAGGCATCGTCCGCGTTGAGAACCGCGAAATCCAGACCCTCGAATTCAAACAACTTGCGCTTGGCTGCAGCATAGGCAAGCTGATCGCCATGATAGTCAAGGTGGTCACGGCCCAGGTTGGTGAGAACCGCGATATCGAACTCCAGCCCGCCCAGGCGACCCTGCTCCAGCCCATGCGATGACACCTCCATCACGACACTGCCTGCACCCCGATCACGAAATGAGGCGAGTTCCCTGTGCAGCCTCAGCGCATCCGGAGTGGTGTGGGTTCCCGCTGCAAGCTCACCATAGAGCCCGTAGCCCAGGGTACCGATCAGTCCGCAACGGGCGCCACCCGAGCGGTCCAGGGCCTGGGCGATGAAGTGGCTGCAGGAAGTCTTGCCGTCCGTGCCCGTGATCCCGATGGTAAAGAGCGAGCGAGAAGGGTGCTCGAAGAAGCGATCCGCAATCATGCCGCTCACCTGCCTCAGATCGGAAACAGCCACTACCGGCACCGGCAGACTGGCTGCCATGGCCGCAAGATCATCCCGACCCTCCACAGGCTCCCAGGCAACGGCAATCGCACCCTGATCTACTGCCTCCCCGGCATGCATCAAGCCATGACTGCGGCCACCGCTACCGGCGAGAAACAGGTCACCAGGCCGGACCTCGCTGCTGTCACTCGACAGTCCGCACACATCGATAGACGGCAGTTCTCCTGCCACATCCAGATCCTGCAATAACCTGGATAACGGGTAGCCCGCCTGGACAGACTCTGCGGCCATCATGCCGAATCCCCTGAATCATGCCTGGTTTGCAGCTGCGGGGCCGCGTCCGGCGGAATCGCCAGCAGTCGCAGGGCTCCGGACATGACGCGAGAGAATACGGGCGCCGCCACCTGACCGCCGAAGTGCTTGCCATTGCTTGGCTCGTTGACCATCACAACCATTACCAGCCGGGGATCGCTGGCAGGCGCCAGACCCGCAAAAACCGAAACATAACGGTCACTGGAATATCCGCCGGCCACTGACTTGTGAACCGTACCGGTCTTGCCGGCAACCCGGTAACCGGCAACCCGGGCCGCCGGCGCCGTGCCCTCGGGACCAACCGCTTCCTCCAGCATATCCATGACCTGTCTGGCCACCTGACTGGAAAGGACGCGCTGTCCCGGCGGAATCTCGTCACGCAGCAGAAAGCTGATTGGCCGGTAAATACCATCATTGGCCAGCACCACATAGGCCTGGGCCAGCTGCAGAGGGGTAGCGGACATGCCGTATCCGAAGGACAGGGTTGCCGTTTCTATATCTCGCCAGCGACGGTAGTGCGCCAGCAGCCCGGAGGACTCTCCCGGAAAGCCACTGCCGGTCTCGGCACCGAAGCCGACACGCGAGAGCAACGACCAGAGGTCCTCCGGTGGCAGGGAAAGCGCAATCTTGCTGACCCCGACATTGCTGGATTTACTGATCACCCCGCTCACATCCAGCAACCCGTAGTCATGGACATCGCGCACGGTATTCACACCAACCTGGTACCAGCCGGGTGCCGTTTCGATGGGGGTTGAGGGATGGTAACGACCGGATTCCAGTGCGGCTGCCACCGTAAACGGCTTCAGTGTTGAACCGGGCTCGAAAACATCGGTTACGGCGCGATTGCGCAGATGACTGCTGCGCAGGCGATGGCGATTGTTCGGGTTATAGGAAGGCTGGTTCACCATGGCCAGCACCTCGCCGCGCTGTACATCAATTATGACGGCCGATGCGGAACGGGCCTTGTGTTCCGCCAGTCCCGCCTTCAGTTCGCGGTAGGCAAGGTACTGGATTCTGCGGTCGATACTGAGTGTCAGGTCCTGGCCTGCGCGAGGCTGCCGGATACTTTCGACATCCTCGATGATATGCCGCCGCCCATCCATGATCACCCGCTTCGCACCGGGCTCACCGCGCAACCAGTCGCCGAACGCCAGCTCCAGCCCCTCCTGACCAACATCATCGATGTTGGTGAAACCGACCACATGGGCAGCCACTTCACCGGCGGGGTAGTACCGGCGATATTCCTTCTGCAGGGCGACGCCCGGCACCTGTAATGCCTTGACCTGTTCCGCGAGCCCCGGGCTGACATGTCTGCGCAGATAAATAAACTCGCGATTGGTGTGACTGGCCAGCAGGCGCTGCAACTGATCGAGATCGAGCTTCAGTACCCGGGCCAGCTGGGCGATCTGATCCCGCCCGGTGATCAATTCCTGGGGATTCGCCCATACCGATTCGACCGGCGTACTGACCGCCAGCGGGTCACCA
Source organism: Pseudomonadota bacterium (assembly GCA_029287615.1). Lineage (GTDB taxonomy): Bacteria > Pseudomonadota > Gammaproteobacteria > UBA9214 > UBA9214 > JARFQV01. The sequence goes on from JARFQV010000285.1 coordinate 22,969, forward strand.
TTGCGATCCAGGATCATGCCGCGGTGGGCAGGAATGCTCACCACGCGAAGATGGCGCGCCTGGCCCTCGGTTTGCAGGAAATCCTTGTTGAATACCTGCAGAGATACCGCGCGCCATACGAGCACGAGACAGGCCCCCGCCATCAGCAACAGCAGAAAGAGCCGGCGCGCACGATAGTCCTTTGTTCGGTTCGATTGCATCATGGATCCACAATCACGATATCTTCCGGGGCCGGCGATACCATATCCAGCCGCCCCCTCGCAGCCTGCTCAACCTGGCCATGGGTTGTCAGCGCGCCCTGCTCGAGCTGCAGCTGCCCCCATTCAACATCCAGCATGTCCCTCTCCCTGCGGAGATCCTGCAGCTCCACGAACAGTTTCCGGCTCTGGTGTTTCGCATACACCACGCCAACGGATGAACTGATGACCGCGATAGCCAGCACACCCCCGCCAATCACCAAAGGACGTATCATGACACCCGCTCCGCGACCCGAAGCACAGCACTGCGGGACCTCGGGTTTTGATCCACCTCGACCCTGGCAGCGCGGACAGGCTTGCCGACCGGGCGCAGCCTGGGCTGATGCGCCATACCCGCCAGCGGCAGACCCGGAGGCGGTTCCACACCCCGGTACTCGCGACGAATGAATCGCTTCACGATACGGTCCTCGAGGGAATGAAAACTGATC
>JARFQV010000154.1 GCA_029287615.1 Pseudomonadota bacterium
CTGGCCGGGGATACACTGGATATCGCCGGCGCCACCCTCGATCCCGATGACGCGATCAATATCCAGTACACCTCGGGCACGACGGGCTTTCCCAAGGCCGTCGTGCTTACCCATCACAACATCCTCAACAACGCCTGGTTCACGGCCCGGGCCATGCACTTCAGCAGCCGGGATCGTCTGTGCGTGCCGGTACCGTTTTACCACTGCTTCGGCAGGGTTCTGGCCAACCTGCTGTGCCTCTCGGTCGGCGCCTGCATCGTCATTCCCTGCGAGCACTTCGACCCGCTGGCCGTGCTGCAGACAATCGGGGCTGAACGTTGCAGTGCCGTGCATGGCGTACCGACCATGTTCATCGCCCTCCTTGAACACCCGCACTTTGGCGAATTCGACCTGAGCAGCCTGCGTACCGGTATCATGGCCGGCGCACCCTGCCCGCCCGCACTGATGCAGCGCGTCATGCGCGATCTCCACTGTCCGGAGGTCCTGATCGGCTATGGCGAGACCGAGGCCTCTCCGCTGACCCACCTGACCACACGTGATGACACCCTCGAGCGGCGTACCACGACAGTCGGCAGAAGCCTGCCCCACCAGGAGGTAAAGGTAGTGGATACCGACAGCGGCCACACAGTCGAGCATGGTCAGGTCGGCGAGATCTGCTTTCGCGGCTACCACATCATGCAGGGTTATCATGGTGATGCAGAGGCAACCAGACTGGCAGTGGATGCACGCGGCTGGTTGCACTCCGGTGACCTGGGCAGCATGGATGCCGAGGGATATGTACAGATCACCGGCCGACTCAGGGAAATGATTATTCGCGGTGGCGAGAACATCTACCCGCGCGAGATCGAGGATTTCATCTTCACCCACCCAAAGGTTGCCGAAGTGGCCGTTTTCGGTGTGCCCAGCGAGTTTTACGGTGAACAGGTGATGGCCTGGATCCAGTTGCACCCGGGCGAACAGGCTACGGAAGAGGAAATCCGTGCATACTGCAAAGGCAGGATCGCGCACTACAAGATCCCGGAATATATCTGGTTCGTTGACGAGTTTCCCATGACCGTCACGGGCAAACTGCAGAAGTTCCGTATGCGCGAGATCGCCATCGAGCGTCTGTGAAAATGAAGGACGGAGACTGTGTCAGTTTCCTGCAGGAAACACTGCCACGCCTTCGCCTGCGCTGGCCCGGATTCCGAAGGGTTCGCCGCCAGGTCTGTAAACGACTGCAACGCAGGCTGGACAGGTTGCAACTGCCCGACCTCGCAGCATACCGGCAATACCTCGACCGGTACCCGCCGGAATGGCAGATGCTCGATGACTATTGCCGGATCACCATCACCCGCTTCTACCGTGATCGCGGAATCTTCCGCCTGCTGGAAAGAGAAGCATTGCCGCGACTGGCCAGAAAGGCGTGCGAACGTGGCGAACCCTGCATCAGGGCATGGAGTGCCGGTTGCGGCACCGGCGAGGAACCCTATACGCTCGCAATCCTGTGGGCACTCGCGCCAGATCCGGCGTTCCGGCATACTGGGCTGGAAATACTGGCGACCGAAACGAATACCGTGCTGTTGCAACATGCCGGTGTGGCCTGCTACCCGTTCTCCAGCATCAGGGAACTACCGTCTGACTGGCGGGATACGGTATTCTGCCTGGTGGATGATCGTTACTGCCTGCACCCGGCTTACCGGCAGTCGGTAAACTTCAAGGCGCACGATATTCGCTCGGCCGCCCCGGAGGATTCATTTGACCTGGTACTGTGCCGGAACCTGGCGTTCACCTATTACGATACCGGCCTGCAAAGAGAGACCGCACGGAAAATTGCCAGCGTACAGCGCAGCGGCGGCCTGCTTGTACTCGGTGCGCACGAACGCCTGCCGGATGGACTGGAAGACTATGCACCCTGGCGGGAAGGCTTACCGCTGTACCGCAGGCAGTAAACAGGAAAGAACCGACCGCGCATCACCAAGGAGCAACATAATGGCAATAGCAGATACCGTCCGGAACTTCCTCGAAAGCCTGAATGTAGACTATGAGCTGATCACTCACCCCCGCTCCTTCAGCAGCCGGGAAACCGCGGCCGCGGCCGGGGTCAGGGAAGACCACATCGCCAAGGGCGTGTTGCTGGAGGATGCGAGCGGCTATGTGCTGGCGGTGATCCCGAGCGACAGCTGGGTCCGGCTGAACGCCATTCAGTCTGAAACCAACCGCGAACTCGGTCTGGCACCGGAACAGGACGTGGCGCGGCAGTTCGCAGACTGCGACCCCGGTGCCGTGCCCTGCACCGGCGGGGCCTACGGAGTCGAGATGGTAGTGGACGAGGCACTCGGTTCACTCGCCTGCGTCTATTTTGAGTCAGGCGACCACGAGCACCTTGTGCGGATAAGTGGTGATGATTTCCACAAACTGATGAGCGGTGCCCGCCATGGCCATTTCAGCCACGGGGAATGACCACTGTACAGACCATGGTGTTTGGAATTTCGACTAATTGACATTCGAAGGGGATATCCATATGCGCGCATTTCTGGTCCTGTTTATAACGGTTACGATCATCGGGTCCGTGACAAGCGGCGCCCGTGGGGAGGAAACATCAGATACGTTTGAACCGATCTATATCAATGATGCAGGCGATGGCATTCTGCGCTACTCGGCACCCGATGGCGTCGCACGGCAGTACTGGCTGGCGATAGGCATGCATAGGGAGAATACAGAACGACCATTTGAAACGTGGAGCGGTGATATCGGTCCCTTCAGCGGGCCTGAGGTCGCCGTTTCGTTTGCCTATATCAGGCATTCTCAAATACCACTCGATAAGATCGCTTTTGAGCTGTATGAAAAAGAACCTTATAAAAAGGCAGCCCGATTCAGGCCGGTAATCGATCCGGAACAGGCGGAGACGGCGGATACGTGCGGGAAAATCAGTCCGGTAGGCGAGTGCCACGCCGGGACACAGTGAGAACGACAGGTACCGAATGAGTGAAATACAGGTGACACGGAACTATCGAGATCGGATGATTGCGGCATCACGAGGCGAACCATTCAGATTCTGATCAGTCTGATTCAATCGCATACGAGTGATTTATGCGGAACCGATGTCCCGGATTGCCGGAAATCGGAAAAACCGCTGGCATAGTGCTTGAGAAAGGCAACAAATTCATCATGTGACAAGGGATTGGCAATCAGATATCCCTGCCCTTCATCACAACCTTCCCTTATCAGAAACTCCAGTTGCGGCTCCTGTTCAATACCCTCGGCCACCACTTTCATATTCAGGGTATGCCCAAGGTTTACAATTGCGCGAGCGATTTCCGCGTTCTGTTCATCAACGCAGACCTTCCGGACGAAGCTTCGGTCGATCTTCAGCTTGTTTACCGGGAAACACGCCAGATAGGACAGTGAAGAGTAACCTGTGCCAAAATCGTCAATGGCAATACTGATACCCAGTTGACGCAGATCGCCTAAAAATCCGGCCGAGGTTTCGGCTTCTTTCATCAGGAAATTTTCGGTGACCTCCAGCTCGAGGCATCCTGCCGGAAGACCGGTCGATTCCAGTGTCTTCCGCACGAGCCGAACAAACTCGATATGCTGGATCTGGATACCGGAAACATTGACCGCAATCTGATCGAAGACGAGTCCCTGTCGCATCCAGGCAGCGGCCTCGGCGCAAGCCTGCTTCAGCACCCACTCGCCTATTTCCATGATCAGGCCGGATTCTTCTGCGACCGGAATGAAATCCTGCGGGGAAATGAACCCCTCTTCGGGATGCAACCAGCGCAACAGGGCCTCAGCACCCAGTATGCGACCGGATTTCAGGCAAATCTTCGGTTGATAGTAAACCTGGAACTGGTTCTGCAGCAGTGCCTGCCGAAGTCCGGATTCCAGCTTGATGTGCCTGAAAGCCGCTTTTGTCAACTCCTCCGAGTAGAACTGGAACCGGTTCCGACCCGTACTCTTGGCCCTGTACATCGCGGCATCGGCATTCTTCAGTAATATTGCTGGTTCATTCCCATCATCGGGATACACACTGATACCGATACTGGCGCTCAGGTAGAACTTGTGACCCTCTTCAAAAAACGGTTTTCTTAAACTCGCCAGCAGATTCTCTGCAATGAGAATGACATTTTCCGATTCAGAGACATTCTCTATCAGAACGGCAAACTCGTCACCGGACAGCCGTGCTACCGTATCTACTTCCCTCACCTCCTCGACCAGGCGTTTGGCGACCTTCCGCAGCACGGCATCACCAACAGGGTGCCCCAGGCTGTCGTTGATATGCTTGAACCGGTCCAGATCGATGAAGAGGATAAAAACCCTGGATCTTGTCCGTTTCGCCTGGGCAAATGCATGCCCCAGGCGGTCATGGAGCAACATTCGATTCGGCAGTTTGGTGAGCCAGTCATGGTAAGCCAGATATTTGATCTTGCGTTCTGCCTGCACCCGGTCCGTGATATCAATATGCACACCGGTAAGCTTGATCGGTTTGCCATCAGGATCTAGTGTGGGGACTGCCCGGGCAAGAATCCATTTATAGGAACCATCCTTGTGGCGAAGCCGGAATTCCTCATCCCAGTAACCCCAGGTTTTTTTCAGATAGGCATGGACCTTGGCCAGGATTTCATCCCGGTCATCCGGGTGCAGGCGAGTCTCCCAGCTGGAAAACTCGTTCGGAAATTCGTGATCATTGAATCCCAGCTGCTCTTTGTATCGTGGAGAAAAATGGACTTCGTCATTGATGATGTCCCAGTCCCAAAAACCATCGAGCGAGGACTCCAGGACATGTCCGAAACGCAGTTCGGTAGTGTGTAGCGCATGTTCGGTCTTGTGTAATTGCTCTGCCCCGGTCAGGACAGCCTCTTGCAGGGATTCCCGTTCCACAACCAGACGTATGGTATTCACCACCTGGGCATGAAAGTTTCGCACAACCCCGAAGAGTCCGGCACCGAAAACAGAGCAGCCTGATCTGTTGTGCCTGAATCGCATCTTCAATTCTGGATCGGTCTTGCATGGAAATAAACATACAGAAATTCAACATGCTAACTGCGATCCCTGCCCGATCTTTAGGAGCGGTAACCGCCTTTGGCAGGCAGT
>JARFQV010000221.1 GCA_029287615.1 Pseudomonadota bacterium
CACCACGCAACATCATTTTTATATTTCACAATAACCACTTACATACCCTTCTCGCATCCAGTCGGGACTGGCACGAACTGCGCGCTACACATCATTTCAGTCATTCCGGCATACACCACCCGCCTTGAATCACCTGTCCCGCGCGGTGAAATGGAGTAGCCGGTAGGAGACCTGACCCGCAACCCTGCTGCGATATTCCTGCCAGTCATCCGGATAATGCAACAGCTCCTGGTTGCGTTCCGCTTCTATATAAATCCAGGCCGGATCAGTAAGCCAGCCACCTGTTGCAAGCTGTTGCATGACCGGTTCCAGCAACCCCTTCCCGAATGGTGGATCCAGAAACACGATATCAAAGGGAGTCACCGCCCCGCCCAGATATTTCTCTGCAAGACCCTGGATTACCTGCACCCGGTGTGCCTGCAGGACGGAAACCTGTTCCCTCAGCAACGAAACGGCCTCCCGGCTTGCATCCACCATCACAACATCGCCCGCACCCCGTGACGCCGCTTCCAGGCCCAATACACCGCTACCTGCAAATAAATCCAGACAACGACTGCCCCGGATGACGGGTGCCAGCCAGTTGAACAGGGTTTCACGGACCCTGTCAGGCGTGGGTCGAATACCCGGAATATCGGCAAACCGGATCTTGCGGCCACGCCAGGTGCCCCCAATGATACGCAACTGGTTACGGATGGAACGTGAAGACATGACAACCCCGAATCATCCATCGCGACCCGCCCGGCGTCAAATCATCCCCCTTCCATCACGGAACCGGTGCGAGACGCAGAGAATCCGAACGAACCAATCGGCTCTGCGTCCCGCAAAGACTAGCCAGGGTTAAAGGGGAATTACCGTCCGGGAAAAGACCGGGCCTGAGCAAAGCCGCGGGCACGACTGGCAGGCACCCGCCTCCTGCTGATTCCGGCAAGTCCGACCAGTCCGGAAACCAGCAACCAGCCGGCGGCGGGAACCGGAACCGTGTTGACCGGCACATCACCCGGTGTTGGCAGATCGAGAATGCCAAAGTCTGCCAGGTTGTTGTCGGTGTCGATACCCGGGTTCCCGCGCGCAAGGCTGCTCCCAGCCTCTACAGCGGGCGCGGCATTTCCCTCGCCCGCAAAGATCTTTCCACTGAAATCACCGTAACCCAGTGCATCAAGCACCGCCTCAGCACTACGCAGGACAACGGAGTCCGGACCATTCTGCAGGTCCACCTCCGCAATCAGGTCCGCTCCTGCCACCAGGGTGCTGCCATCACCGGCATCATCTCCAATGACGAATACCCCATCCGGCGGAATAGTCCCGAACAGGGCGACACTCTTGTAGATATCCCCGTTGCTTCCATTAATCCCTTCAATGAACAGGTCATCGAGGACCGTGCCGGGCACGCCGTAGAGTTCGATAAATACCGCGCCGTTATCACTACCGGATACATCATACAGAACTTCCGAAATTACGGTTCCGGCACAGGCCGCCCCTGAAGTCAGGGCAACCGACATCACAGCACAGGCCGTCTGAAACAGACGGTTTATCTTTCTTGAAACTGACATGACTTTTCCTCCATGAAATAGTGGTGGGCTTCCCTGCCCATTCCCGTCTCCGGGTGTCATCCTGACAGCTACAGGTTAACGCCCGCACCATCGAATACAGTCAGCCGTAATCAGCGCACGAAGTAGGCAATCACGGATCGTTACTGTAATCGTGAAGACCTGGTTCCCTGAATGGTGTGCGCCTCGTCCTTGTCTAGTCCGCTATGATCCCGACGTCTGTGTGTAATACCTGGGAGAGAAGCTGCTTGTTGAACTACAACCAAAACCTGACACCGGTGCCGTTCCTGTCATCCCCTGACAAGCACCGTGCTATTGGGACGATTTGACGCCGCAAGACATCAGCTCGAAGTTGCGCGTTAGGGATGATCGGTACTGAAGCCCGCCTGTGAGCGCAGGACGGCTGGTTCAGGCGAGAGAATCCCTCGCCTCGCTGGGTGTCTGCCCCGTCCAGCGCTTGAAGGCCCGTGAGAATGAACTGCTTTCGGCAAAGCCGAGATTAAAGGCGATCTCTCCCAGGCTTTCCCGCTTGTCCCTTATGTATTTCTTTGCCAGGTCCTTGCGCACCTCATTCAGTAATGATTTGAAACTGCTGCCTTCCTGATGCAGTTTTCGTTGCAGTGTTCTTACATTCATATGCAGCGACTCCGCGACACTCTGGTCTGAAATTTTACCCGAAGGCAGGAGCGATATGATTTCAAGTTTCACCCGCTCAACCAGATTATCCTTGTCCATGCGGGAGATAGTCTCGAGTATGACCTGGTCGTTCAGCAAGGCAAGACTGGGGTTGGAACTGAGTAATTGCCGGTCCGCTACCTCGCTGGACAGGGTGAAACGGTTATCTTTTGCATCGAAAAATACGGGACAACGAAACAGTGAATAAAACGGCGCCGTGTTTTCCGGCTCCGGGTGGGTAAATGAAACCGACTCAGGGTGGAAATCTTCCCCGCAGTTGGCTCTGCACATCGCGACCAGCATGGCCATGAAGGAATCTGTGCGAGTTGGTTGCTGACGTGATATGGAGCGGTAGCCCAGTATCAACGATACGTCTGTGGCGGTTTCTTCCAGCTGCAGGGTTGCCCCTTCAGTCAGGATCCGCATGTAGCGCGCAAAACGCTTCATGGCCGTGCGCATGCTGGAACTGCTGAGCCACGCATATCCCAGGGCACCCAGCTGACTCGGATGCCAGAACTCGGCTGCTTTCAGACCGAAGCTGTCATCATTGATCAGACTGGCCGCCTTGTACCAGAGCTCGTCGATCTGTGTGTATTTATAACGCGCACCGGGGTCGAGGATCATGCTTTTGTCTATCCCCAGATCCTGCAGCAGCGGCTCGGGATCGACGCCGCTGGCACTTATGATCTCAAGTGTTATCGCGAGGGCTGGGGCGGAATAGGTTAGTGCCATTTTTCTGGTTGTTACCCATGCTTCCGGATTCTGGCGCGGGAGCGATTATACGCCCGGCCCGCTCAATCGCCTGCATTGTTTTCCGCACTGTCGTGTTTCGGGGTGTTGTCAGCACCATTACCACCGACCACGACAGTCACCATCCGTTCCGGATCAACGCGCCGGGCAAAAGCATCGCGTATCTGATCGCGTGTAACGGCATCGACCTTGTCATTGAAGGTATCCAGATAATCCAGCGGCAGACCGTAGTAGCCGATCATGGCCAGGTACTCAATGATCTTGGCATTGCTGTCGGTACGCAGCGCAAATCCTCCCGTGATATTCTTCTTCGCTGCCTCCAGTTCCTGCGCGCTTGGTCCCTCACTGCGGAAACGCTCCAGCGTTGACCGCATCACCTCGAGCGCCTCGTCCAGCTGTTCGTTGCGGGTCTGTAAGCCCAGTGTAAAGGGTCCTTTTCGCCTCATGGGAGAAAAGTAGCTGTAGACGCTATAGGAAAGCCCGCGCTTTTCGCGCACCTCCTCGCTGAGGAGCGACACGAGCCCACTGCCGCCCAGGATATGATTGCCCACATAGAGGGGAAAATAATCCGGATCGCCGCGCCTCATTCCCGGCGCACCCACGAGCACATGACTCTGCGTAGAGGGATGAAATATTCGCTCTTCGGCCGCAAACCGTACGGGCGGGACTTCCGGTATTTGGCCGGCAGTTTCACCTTTCGGCAACCCGCCCGCCACCTGTCTGGCCACCTTTTCTGCCGCGGCACGGTCAAGGTCTCCGACAATCACCACCAGTGCATTGCTGCCGGTATAGTATCGCCTGTAAAAGGCCTTGACCTCATCAAGCACTATTCTGGCAAGGCTCTCCTGATAGCCATCCGGGGGTGTGGCATAGGGATGTTCCCCGTATACGGCCTTGTAATAGGCACGACTGGCAACCGAGGAAGGCTGCTGTTCCTGCATTTTTACCGCAACCAGCATGCGCTCACGCTCACGCTCGAAATCCCCGTTATTGAAATCGGGGCTGGTAACGACCATGGAAAGCAGTTTGACGGCGGGCTGCAGATATCTTTCGTCGCTGAGCGTCCGCAGCGAAACCCATGCCATGTCCCGAAGCGAACCGCCGCCCAGGTGTGCGCCAAGTCCCTCCACTTGTGAAGCCAGCTCATCCGCGCTGATTCCGCCCGCTCCCTTGTCCAGCAGAAGGTTCGTCAGTTCAGCCAGCCCTGGTCTGGTGCCATCACGTGAACTTGCCGCGTCGAACACCACCCGCACATCCAGGATCGGCAACTCCGGTGCAGGAACAAAGTACACCCGCGCGCCATTATCCAGCTGCCAGTGCTGAATCGGTTCCATGGCAACAGACTGCGCAGGCAGCATAAGAGTCCAGACCAGTAACACCCCGATAGTAACGAAAAGCCTTCCGTAATCAGTGGACATGATGAGCACCTCCCTGATTGCCACTCCGTCCCGCAGGCGCTGTATCCATTGGTAACGGGTCGAGTACGGCGATAGTCATGCGTTCATCTACCAGGTATTTTTGTGCTACCTTGCGGATCTGTTCCGCGCTGACCGCCTGGATTCGTTCCACGTATTTCCTGTCTACGGACCAGTCAAGACCGACCGTTTCGAGTTTGCCGATAGTCATTGCCTGGGCCATGATGGAGTCGAGTTCGTACACCGCACTCGCAACAACCTGTGCCTTCACCCGCTCCAGCTCTTTGGAGTCCACCAGTTCCTTCCGCAGCAAGTTCACCTGTTCCACCAATGCCTGCTCCAGCTCATCCACGGTATGTGACGCCGTGGGCGTCCCATCGAGCAGCAGCAGCCTCTCCTGCCGATCGTAAAGGTTGTAGCCGGCACCGGCACTTGCGGCAATCTGTTGACCGCGAACGAGCGTGCGGGTCAGTCGAGCGCTATCCCCGCCATCCAGAATGCCCGCCAGCACCTCCAGGGCATAGGGTTCCCATTGCTCCTCGGCCGTCAGTAGTACCGGCACCTTGTAGCCAATCAGCAGATACGGGAGTTCTGCCGGAGCCTGTACCACCAGACGGCGTACCCCCCTTTGCCGCACCTCACCACGCGGTTTCACGGGCGCGACCCCGGAAGGTTTCAGGGGACCGAAATACCGCTTCGCAAGGGCCAGTACCTCCTCGGGATCGACATCACCGACCACCACCACAGTAGCATTGTTCGGCGCATACCAGCGCTGGTACCAGTCCTCCAGATCCGACAGCGTCAGGCTCTCCAGGTCTTCCATCCAGCCGATGACCGGGGTGCGGTAGGAACTGTTGGTGAAGGCCACAGCATTGTGCCTTTCGTAGGTCAGCGAGGTTGGCTTGTCTTCGGTTCGCAGACGTCTCTCCTCCATCACAACCTTCACTTCCTTGAGGAATTCCTCTTCCTGCAACAACAGATTGCGCATCCGGTCAGCCTCCAGTTCGAAGCTGACCGGTAGCCGGCTCTTCTCGAGACGCTGGTAGTATGCGGTATAGTCCCGGCTGGTGAAGGCATTCTCCTTTCCACCGTTCTCGGCGACGATCCGCGAAAACTCGCCGGGCGCATGCCGCTGGGTACCCTTGAACATCATGTGTTCAAGTACATGTGATATACCGGTAATTCCGTCATGCTCGTAACTGGAACCGACCTTGTACCAGACCTGTGACACGATGACCGGTGCCCGGTGGTCCTCCTTGACGATCAGCTTCAGGCCATTATCCAGTTCAAACTCGTGTGCCCTGGTTTCGGCATGGGCACACAGACTCCAGAAAATCAGGAGGCAACAGCTGATAACTCGCATAAATAAACTCCGATGATATATTTGCAGTGACCTCGGTCATGACAGAGTGTTAGGATAGCGGTCTTTCCAGACCAGTTTACCCTAAGAGCAGACCACACAATCGATGTTAGGTTTCAAGAAAGACAAAACCGGAACCAGCGGCTCCGGTGAACCCGGCCTTTTTGCCCGACTCAAGGCAGGACTGTCTCGAACCCGCAGCAGCCTCACGGAAGGTCTGTCCAGCCTGGTCCTGGGTGGGAAACAGATCGACGATGAACTTCTGGAGGAACTGGAGACCCGCTTGCTGGTTGCTGATGTAGGTGTTGAAGCCACGCAGGATATCATTCAGGACCTTACCGGGCGGGTCGCACGGCGTCAACTCTCCGATGCAGAGGCCCTGATGGATGCCCTGCGCAGCGATATGCAGGCCATCCTGGAACCCTGCAGCCAGCCTCTCCGCATCCCCGAGGATGTCCGGCCATATGTGATCCTGATGGTCGGAATCAACGGGGCGGGCAAAACCACGACGATCGGTAAACTCGCGAACCGGCTGCAGTCCCGCGGCCTGAAAGTCATGCTCGCCGCCGGCGACACCTTTCGTGCGGCCGCCATAGAACAGCTGCAAAGCTGGGGAAAACGAAATGATGTCCCGGTTGTCTCCCAGCATCAGGGGGCCGACTCCGCCTCGGTCATCTTCGATGCCCTGAAATCCGCGCAGTCCCGCGGTTTTGATGTTTTGATTGCCGATACCGCCGGCCGACTGCACACCCAGGACAACCTCATGGATGAATTGAAAAAAATCAAGCGGGTGATGGGCAAGATCGACCCCGAAGCACCCCATGAAACCATGCTCGTTGTGGACGCGGGCACTGGCCAGAACGCCCTCAACCAGGCACGCGAGTTCAACGATTCCGTAGGACTCACCGGCATCACCCTGACCAAGCTCGACGGCACCGCGAAGGGCGGTATCATTTTCGCCATTGCCAAGCAGCTTGAGCTGCCTATCCGCTTCATCGGGGTCGGCGAGGGAATTGAAAATCTGCGTGAATTCCAGGCCGGCGAGTTCGTGGAAGCCCTGTTCGAACAGTAACCAGGAAACCGATACGGGCAGTCCCGATTCCCTCGCTGTTGCATGATCCGCTTCCAAAACGTCAGCAAACGCTATCCCGGCGGCTTTGATGCCCTCCAGAATGTCAGCTTTCACCTGGTGCATGGGGAAATGGCCTTTCTTACCGGTCACTCGGGGGCCGGGAAGAGCACCCTGCTGAAACTGATCGCCCTGATCGAGCGAGCCACGCGCGGGCAGGTGTTCATCGACGGAAAGAATCTGTCCGGACTCGACAGGCGCCTCATTCCCTACCTGCGCCGGAATATGGGGATTATCTTTCAGAATCATCACCTGCTGTTCGACCGAACCGTCTTCGACAACGTAGCCCTCCCGCTCATCATTTCAGGTCACGAGTACCGTGAGGCCGGAAGACGTGTGCGGGCCGCACTGGACAAGGTCGGTCTGCTGGACAAGGAACGCATGTACCCGATTATGCTGTCAGGTGGGGAACAGCAGCGTGTAGGCATCGCGCGTGCCGTCGTGAACAGGCCGTCCCTGCTGCTGGCGGACGAACCTACCGGGAACCTGGATCCCGGGCTGTCACTGGACATCATGAACCTGTTCGCCCTGTTCAACCAGGTAGGCGTCAGCGTACTCATTGCCACGCACGATATCGACTTGATCCGGCATTTCAACAAGCGGGTGATTACCCTGCAGGGTGGGCTGCTGCAGTCAACCGGGGCCGGCCTGCCATGATGCAGGAGGCAATTCCATGACTGTTCCGAGCGCAAGGGTCTGGTTTCTGCACCACTTTCAGGTCGCGCTCGCCAGTATCACACGGCTGGTTCAGAATCCCTTTTCCAGCATGATGACCATAGCGGTAATCGGCATTGCCCTGTCAATGCCCGCAGGCCTGTATGTACTGCTGGATAACCTGCAACGCCTCGGAGACAGCTGGAAGGGGAGTACCAGCCTGTCCGTTTTCCTGCAGCATGCGGTGACCAATCCCGCTGCAAGGGAACTGGCCGACCGAATCGGTGCATGGCCAGAGATTGCCGATGTCGAACTGATCACACCGGAAGAAGCGCTGGATGAATTCCGCCGCTTTTCCGGTTTCGGATCAGCGCTGGATGACCTGGCAGAAAATCCCCTGCCAGCGGTCCTGCTGATCCAGCCGCTAGCGGAAAATGATAATCCATCCGGAGCTGAAACCCTGCAGAACAAACTGGAAGCATTGCCGGAAACGGAACTCGTCCAGATCGACCTGCAGTGGGTAAAACGATTTCATGCAATCCTGGACATGGCACGGCGTGGAATACTGCTCGTTGGCGTCCTGCTGGCACTCGCGGTACTGCTGATTGTCGGCAATACCATCCGCCTCGAAATCCAGAGCCGGCGGGAGGAAATCCTGGTGACCCGTCTGATCGGTGCAACCGACGGTTTTGTCCGCAAGCCGTTTCTCTACAGCGGTCTCTGGTATGGAGTAACGGGCGCCCTGATCGGCTGGCTTCTGGTCGTGCTGGTGCTGTGGCTGCTGGCGGGGCCGGTCAGTAATCTGGCGTTACTCTATGGCAGCAGCTACCAACTGCAGACGGCACCGCTTGATCTCCTGCTTGTCCTGCTGGCGTTCGGTAGCATACTCGGTCTGCTGGGAGCCTGGCTGGCGGTGAGCAGGCACCTGGCCCAGATCGAACCGGAATGAGGACCGCTGACTCTCCATGCCAGGCATCTCCCCACGATTTCCATTGCCCTGGTTACTTTCTTCATCTTTATCATCGCAATTACCTAAATATCCTGATTTTTTTGCCGATTGTGGTGAACTTTCCCTAAAATTGGCACTCTATGGTATAGAGTGCTAGAATTTGCCCATGACCATCAAGGGGGAACCGATGAAACAAGATTTAATCCAGATAAAACAGTCGCTTGCAATTCCCTTGCCGACAGGCAATCTGGACCAGTATATTCACGCCGCCCACAGTGTTCCGATCCTCAGCGCGGAGGAGGAACAGGGCCTTGCGGAACGGCTGCGGCACGATAATGACCTGGAAGCCGCTCGGCAGCTGGTGCTCTCGCACCTGCGCTTTGTCATCCGCATTGCCCGTGGCTACAGTGGTTACGGCCTTGCGCTGGGTGACCTTGTACAGGAAGGAAACATCGGGCTCATGAAGGCGGTGAAGCGTTTTGATCCCGACCGGGGCGTGCGCCTTGTTTCGTTTGCCGTGCACTGGATCCGCGCCGAAATACATGAGTTCATCCTGCGCAACTGGCGCATCGTAAAAGTCGCTACCACCAAGGCACAAAGAAAGCTGTTCTTTAATCTGCGCAGCTCTAAAAAGCGCCTGGGCTGGCTCAGTCAGGACGAGGTCAATGCCGTTGCCGAGGATCTCGGCGTCAAACCGGAGACGGTACTGGAAATGGAATCCCGGCTGAGCGGGCAGGATGTCTGTTTTGATCCGACCGTGGACGTCCAGGATGAAGAGGAACCGCGCTATCTGGCTCCTTCCGCCTACCTGACGGACACCAATCAGGCAGACCCGGCCAGCAGCGTGGAACAAGAAGACTATACCCGCCAGAATACCGCAAAACTGCACGATGCACTGCAACAGCTGGACGATCGCAGTCGCACCATTCTGGAAGAGCGGTGGCTTTCCGAGAACAAGACCACTCTACAGGAACTGGCCGGGCGATATCGCGTGTCTGCCGAACGGATCCGCCAGCTGGAAAAAAATGCCATCCAAAAACTGAAGGCAACGCTGGCTGCCTGATCCGGCCCCGGGTGCAACGGCATTCGGGTACTCCGCCTCCTGACCGGTCCGCATCCATGCTGCCTGTGAGATGAATATGTCTGATCTCGTTCAACGGGCCAGTGAATTCGCCACAAGCGCACACAAGCGCATCAATCACCGCCGCAAGTACAGCAAGCAACCCTATACCGTTCACCTCCAGGCCGTTGCCGGCCTGGTTGCATCGGTCACAGAAGACCAGGAGATGATCGCAGCGGCCTGGCTGCATGATACCGTCGAGGACACTCCCGTCACACTGGAAGACATCGAGGCAAAATTCGGTCCGGGCGTGGCGAAGCTGGTGGATGCGCTCACCGATATCAGCAAACCAGGTGACGGCAACCGGCTGATTCGAAAGGAAATAGACCGGCAGCACACCGCGGGTGCACCGGCACGGGCCAAGACCGTCAAGCTGGCCGATCTGATCGACAATTGTACGGACATCAGCAGAAACGACCCGCGCTTCGCACGAATTTACCTGGAGGAAATGAGCGCCCTGCTGGAAGTCCTGAAAGAAGGGGACTCCGCACTTTATCAGCAGGCGCGTGAGCTGCAAGTCACCAATGCCGCGAAACTCGGTCTGGACATCAAGTTGATCACTACCCCGCCGCTGGAAGATGACCCGGCAGAACGGGACCTGTCCTTCTCACGGGGTCGAATCAAGCGCCTGTTCTCCGAGACATTCACAGCACAGGACATCGCGGAACCCCTACTCTCCTTCGATACCGGCAAGAACAGCTTTGAGGTGCTTCCCGTCATACGCGCGCGCAAGCTCGAGGTCGCCAGCGTACAGCAGTATGGCAAGGCGAGGGGTTATGTACGCATGTTAGATCTCGAGGGAGGAACCTGCGGCGATCACCTCAGGCCCTTTTCCCGGGGACAGGTTACCTCCGGGAATTCGTCACTCACCGACGTAATCCAGATCCTTTCCCGCCATGAGTATTGCTTCATAACCCTGCTTGGCGAAATCGTGGGGGTTATCAGCAGAAATGACATCAACAAGCCCGTGGTCCGTATGTGGTTGTTCGGTATCATCACAATTATCGAAATGGATCTATCCAGGATGCTGCAGACCACTTATCCAAATGATTCCTGGCAGGAGATACTGTCCGAAAACCGGCTGGAAAAGGCACGGGAACTGCGTCAGGAAAGATTGCGGCGCAAGCAATCCTGCGATCTCCTGGACTGTCTGCAGTTGTCCGACAAGGCCCAGATCCTGATCAGGGACCCTGCTTTCCTGGACCAGCTGGGTTTCGACTCCCGACGCACTGCGAAAAAGGTGGTCAAGGATCTGGAGTCCCTGCGAAACCATCTGGCGCACGCACAGGACATCGTAGCCTATGACTGGGCACAGATCGTACTGATCACCCGCCGCGTCGATTCGATCGGCACGCAATAATCCGGCTGATTTTCCTGCATTATTCTCCCGGGAAGGGGCTTCATGCCGCACCACCGGCAACGGGGCTCCTGTGAGGAACCGCTTATTGAGGCTATAATTTCCGGGTCATTGTCACGACCCGATGACATGGCGCAAAAATTCCGGAATATGAATACAGACCGGATACGGACCCGATCCGCGGATCCGCCGGGACCCGAAGGAGACTTGCCAGATGATTCCAGCCGCACAATGGTGCCGGTACCTTTTACTTGCCGCCAGCCTTGCCTCGTTGCCACTCATCCCCGTTGCAAATGCACAGGCTCCGTATCCAGAGAAAATACAGAACCCCGCCCCCGCGTGGCCCTCCCCCTCGCAGCGAACCGGTCCCGCCTATCCGGAAAGACCCGTCCCGTATCCGGTATACGGACAATATGACGCGAATGGACGTGGTTATAACAGGGGTTCACAGCAAGCTAACTATGACCATATCCTGAATCAGCTGTATTTCAACCAGAACGAAGTTGCGGCACTACGTCATGCCCTGCAAACACTCCAGGGTGCTGCAGAAGATCTGAAACAGTCTTTGTCGGAGGCACGCGAAAAGGATACGGTATTCATGGAAAGACTGCGTATTCAGGAGACGAAGGTCGATCACCTGGTCGCCGCCCTGAACGAAGTGAGTTCCGGTGGCCCCACACCTTCGGATCTACAGGAACTCGAGCAAACGCTCTCCGAAACACGCGACAGAAACCTGCTTTTGATGGAGAGACTGCGTATCCAGGAAGCGAAGGTCGATCACCTGGTTGCCGGTTTCAATCTGATGAAGTCAGAGACCGGGGCATCTTCGGAGGAATACCAGGCGCTGCAGGACGAAAACCACTCGCTCACTTCCGAACTCGAAGAGTTACGAAACCAGCTGGCCGAGCGTGATTCATCAGTGGTAACAACAAGCCAGGCCCTGGAAGAGGCCAACGATACCATCCAGGATCTGAACCGGAAACTGGAAGCTGCCGCCGCGCTGAACGAAGATCTGTCTGCGGAACACGCAACGATCCGGCAGGAACTCGAAACCACGCAACAGGCTGCTACCAGCCTGGACAGTGAGCGTTTGGGGGAAGTTGCAAGACTGGAGGAACTGGAAAGCAGGCTCAGGACCGTCATGGAAGAAAGAAACGCATTGCAGGACGAACTGAAATCCTCGCACCAGGCGGCTGCGCAATCACGCCGGGAAGTAGATCAACTACAGAATCAACTGGATGAATTTCGTCGGCAAGAAGCCGAACGGGGTGCAAGACAGACGAGCCTTGAGGATCAAATCAACCAGCTTCGGATCCGGAACGAGGAACTGCAGGCCGAACTGGCAATCAACAAGACGGTACAGGAACATATCGGCGAGGAAAGTGAGCAGGAGCAGACGGACCCGCCCCCCGCTGCAGCCATTAGCCCGGTCACCGTGCAGGATGAGGGCAGGGAAAGAAAATGCGACCCCGATATCGATTCGGATTGCGATGGTGTCGCGGACCCGAATGACCTCTGTCCCGATACAGAGACCGGTATCCGCATTGATAACAGCGGTTGCCGGACAGACCGGCACGTTATCCTGGAGGGTGTGAACTTTCGATTCAACTCCGCAGAGTTGACTGCGTCATCCGGTGACAAACTGGACCAGGTAGCCAGATACCTCCGGCAGAACCCCGAACTCAGGGTCGAAATCGCCGGCCATACCGACAACCAGGGCGCTGCTGTCTACAACGAATATCTTTCCAGACTTCGTGCGATCGCGGTCAGGGACTACCTGGTGGAAAAGGGCATCAGTGTCGGTCGTATGACCGCGGTTGGATATGGACCCGGCCAGCCGGTTGCCGGAAATGACACCGTCGAGGGACTGGTAAAAAATCGACGCGTGGAACTGCGCAGGATGGCCGTACCCGATGCATCTGTCGAACCCGACAAAAATGCGCAAAACATGAGTCGTGATACCGGTTCCTGATCCGGGCTTGAGCGCAGGGAACTCCGTATCCACGCGTACCTGGTGGATTCCTGTCTGGCTTCGAATGAGTACTGGATGTGAAACTGATCCTGCCCTATAGCGCGGACAGACCCGGTAACAGGAGTAGGTAGTGATCGATTAAAAGAAGAGCAAACAGTGCCATCAGATACCAGATGGAATAACCGAAAGTCTGCATGGCCACGCGGTTATCGTCCGCGCGCCACAGGATAATCGCGTAACGCAGGAAACCTGCCCCCAGCAGGGACGCTCCGATCAGATAGACAATACCGCTCATGTGCGTGACGAACGGAAGGATGCTGACCACCACCAGCAAGAGTGTGTAGAGCAAAATCTGCAGCCGGGTATGTTCCAGACCATGCGTCACCGGCAACATCGGTATATCCACCTTGGCATATTCCTTGTGACGATGGATCGCCAGCGCCCAGAAATGAGGTGGTGTCCACACGAAGATAATCAGAAAAAGCAGAAGGGCATGCGGATCGATGGTATTGGTGACCGCCGCCCAGCCCAGCACAGGGGGCGCTGCGCCCGCCGCGCCGCCGATCACGATGTTCTGCGGCGTGGCTCGCTTGAGATACATGGTGTATACCACCGCATAGCCCACCAGCGACAGAAAAGTAAGCACCGCTGTCAGGGGATTGACCAGGTATACGAGGATCACCATTGACAGCACCCCCAGTACAGCGGCAAACAGCAAGGCACTGCGTGAATTGAGTTCCCCCTGCGGCAAGGGTCGGTTTTCGGTTCTCGACATGCGCGCGTCCTCACGAGAATCCAGCACATGGTTGATCGCTGCAGCCGATGATGCGGCAAGCCCGATCCCCAGATTACCGAAAACAAGAATATCGAGTGGCACCATGCCGGGCGGCCAGGTGGCCAGAAACATACCGACCATCGCAGTGAAGACGATCAGGGCCACAACCTTCAGCTTGCAGAGGCCAAGATAGCTGCGCAGGATGCCGATACTGTCCGCTGCACCCGGCATGATGTCCGTTTTATTCCTCACAGAATTTATCCTGATCCGTAACGGTATGAAGCTGCCCGGTTACCTGGTTGATCATGCGCGTCAACCAATCTGCGAATATTTCAGCAATTTCTTGAGGTCCATGAGCATCCCCTTCGGGTCCGCATCAGGCTGATAGTACATCATCAGGTAGCCCAGCGGATCGACAAGATAGACACGGTCTTCTTCATACCCTTCATCCTGATGCATGCGAAGCAGGGATGTCAGGTGGTCGGCCTGCTCCGCGGGGAGGTTCACCACGTCCATATCCGGATAATCAGACAATACCCTGTTCAGGGAGGCAGGGATCTCATCTCCCCTCACCAGGAACAGACGTTGAACCCGATTCATGTGCTCTCCCTGCGCCAGGCGTATCTGTCGCATCTTGTACAGATTGGTTTCGCAGACCGCATCACAGCCTGCATCACCTACCTGTAACAGTGTCCACTTGCCGCGCAGAGAATCCTTTGTGTAGTCCTTGCCGGCGCGGTCCTGGATCCCGCCAGGCAAATCCATCAGTCGTGCAGGCTGAATCAGAGTGCCGTGATTAGTGGTACCCGCGGGGCGCCAACCCTCACCACCGGAGAGGACAAACCAGGCAACCAGTAACGGTGCCAGGAACAGCAATGCCAGCAGAACGAACGACTGCCTTGCGCTCATGCCAATCTGCCTTTCATCCGGCTGACTCTGTTTCGTGTTCATTATCAGTACCCTGTTATACGGATCAATGGGTTATCATACCGATGCTAATTTGTAAACCGTTCTAAAAATTAATTTATCTATATAATTATAGTTAACACTAATTTACGCGATCCTGCGTGTATTAACCCCGATATAGATGCAAAAAAGCACGAACGCCAGTGTAAACCACTGCATGGCATAGGCGCGATGTTTGTCAGGCGAGGTTCCATATACCGGTTTCCATTCCCTTTCAAAACCATGCTGTTCCTGCGCATCCAGCAGCAGGATGAGAGGCAGGAGTTCATATCCCAGCTGCAGGCCGAGGTCTGCGAAATCGATGTACTGGATAACCACTGGCCAGCCATGCCGTACCTCCTCGACATCATCCAGTAAAAACACCTTTTCAGGCGGCAGTTTTAGAATGGCATTTACCGTGATAAGGCCTCCGGGTCCTGGCAATGCGGGTAGTATCGAGCGATCGCTGCCTGTCGGTACCCAGCCACGATTGACCAGCACCGCTACGTCCCTGTCAGCGAGTTTCAGTGGCGTCAGAACATGATACCCGGCACGCCCCTGATGTGTACGGTTGTCCAGCAGCAACTGATAATCGAGATCATATTCACCGCTGGCCACCATCTTGCGGTACTGGGGAAGATCATCGCCATCCAGTACGGCCTCAACCGGCAGCGGGGCCATACGGATCCGTTCGGCATGGTTATCCACCAGTTCCTGTTTCCATTCAGCGCGCTCCAGTTGCCATAATCCCAGAGCCGTCAGAAACGGCAACAGAATCAATGTGATCAGTGTCGGCCAGAGCGCGGGACTGAATTCATAAGAGCCAAAACGCATCGAGCCCCCCGATTTGATATACTTGGACTTACTATAATCCCGCGCAGCACCTGTCATGCTTTCAAAAATCGTTATAATCCTGTTTCTGATCGCCATCCTTTACAGCCTGGGCAGCGGACTGGTCTACCTGGTCAAGGACAAGGGTGGCTCGGACAGGACCGTCAAGGCACTGACCATTCGCATCAGCCTATCCGTAATCCTGTTCCTGTTTCTGATGCTGGGTTACTACACCGGAGTCCTGCAACCGCACGGCGTATATCCGGGCTAGCCCTCATTTCTCACCACGATGGTGAGCCCTCGCTTGATCCTTGAATCCAAAATGTATCTTCTTCAGTCGGAAATACAGCCCGTATTCCGCTTCTTCAGAAAATACATTGTGAATCCAAATCTCTGCGCGATCATCTCGCCCCGCGGTGAGAAATGCGGGCTAGTACTGGCTCTGCCGATAAAAAAAGGGCGCCGCAATGCAGCGCCCCCTATTGGCACGACCGGATCCTCAGATCAGCCAGTAGACGAACACGAAGAGACCCAGCCAGACGACATCCACAAAGTGCCAGTACCAGGCCACTGCCTCGAATGCGAAGTGGTGCTCCGGCGTAAAGTGACCCTTGATACTGCGAAACAGGATAACCAGCAACATCGTTGCGCCAAGCGTGACATGCAGACCATGAAAACCGGTCAACATGAAAAAGGTCGTTCCGTATATCCCGGTAGATAATGTCAGATTCAGTTCATGGTAGGCATGC
>JARFQV010000348.1 GCA_029287615.1 Pseudomonadota bacterium
CAATCTCATATACTGTGAACCTATGAAAAACGCGCAGATACCACGCACCGCCATTTCCGGGTGCGTCAGTCCGGTACATGCACAGATACCGGGGCGTGCCCGACTGAAGGTCTCGGGGCTGTACCGGTCACCGCGAATCAAGCAAGAACTGGAGGACCGCCTTGGCAATGCCAGGGGCGTGCGCAGCGTTTCAGCCAGCGTACGCACCGGGCGGTTACTCGTTATCTATGGTTCGGATACGCTGATCGAGGATATCATCGGTCTGATCGAGGAACTGCTGGGTGGGGGCAGCAAACCCGCAGCCAGACCCTCTCCCGGTAAACCCCTCAAACCCCTGAATCTGGGTATCCTGCGGGCGTTTGACGGTTTTTCGGTCCTGCTGAAAGGCATCCCTGCCCTCCTCCGTCAGCAACCGGTTTTTGGTGCCACCTCCGGTGTCCAGGCAAGCAGCGCGGCAGACAAGGAATCCCAGGATATCCACCCCTGGCACATGTTGGGGATTGAGGAGGTGCTTGGCAGTTTGAGCACTTCGGGTGACAGCGGCCTTGCTCGCGCTGAGGCCGAGATTCGATTACGACGCTATGGCGAGAATAGCCTGGAGGGCAGCAAGGGGCGGTCCGACCTTGCCATTTTTTTCGGCCAGTTCAATAGCCCGCCTGTATTTCTCCTGGCAGGTTCCGCTGCCATCGCCATTATGACCGGCGGCATACTGGACGCCGCTGTCATCCTGGGTGTGGTATTGATCAATTCCGCCATTGGTTTCGTTACCGAACGGCAGGCTGAAAAAACCATCAGTTCCCTCGCCGACACCGGTATCAGTGCCGTTCGCGTCCTGCGCGATGGCACGGAATGTAACGTACCCGTAGAAAACATCGTGCCCGGCGATATCCTGCTGCTCTCACCTGGCACCTATGTCGCCGCCGATGCCCGTATCCTGCGCAGCCACCGCCTCTCAGTCGATGAATCCGCCCTTACCGGGGAAAGTCTACCCGTCTCCAAGGATCACGAGTTCGTCGCAACGGAGGATACTGCACTGGGCGACCGCCGCAACATGGTTTACATGGGTACGAATATCAGCGGTGGAAATGGACGCTGCATGGTAGTGGCGACAGCAGAGGCCACCGAACTGGGCCAGATCCAGACCATGGTTGGTGAAGCCGAGGCCCCTGATACCCCCATGCAAAAACAGCTGGACCGGATGGGCACCACACTGGCGTTGCTCAGCGGTGGTGTATGCGCCGGTGTATTCGGTGTCGGGGTAATGCGTGGTTATGCCGTGCTCGAGATGCTGAAGGCATCCGTCTCGCTGGCCGTTGCTGCCGTGCCCGAAGGTCTGCCGGCCGTCGCCACCACAACACTGGCCATGGGAATTGCCGACATGCGCAAGCGCAATGTGGCAGTGCGGCATCTCGACGCCGTCGAAACCCTGGGATCGGTGCAGGTGTTCTGCATGGACAAGACCGGCACCCTGACCATGAACCGCATGGCCGTGGTGGCAGTATTCAGCGGCCAGGAGGCATTTGCGATATCAGAGCACCGTTTCATGAGTGGTGGAGGTGTCACGAATCCAGGCGAGCGGGATGAACTGATGCGACTGATGGAAGTCGTTTCTCTCTGCAGTGATACCGAGTTCCACGGTGAAACAGGCAACCGCAAGCAGGAAGGATCCCCTACCGAGATGGCGCTGGTTGATCTTGCGATCAATGCCGGGATCGATGTGGAGGCCTTGCGCAAAAAGCAGCCCAAACTGAAGACCCGGGACCGCGCCGAGGGCCGTCCCTACATGACGACCCTGCATCCGCAAGGCAGTAGCAAGTACCTGCTCGCCGTGAAAGGCAGTCCGGAAGAAGTGCTCGCGATGTGCAATTACCAGGTCAGGCATGGCAAACGTGTCCGGCTGACCAAACCGATGCGACAGTCAATCCTGACCGAGAACGAGCGCATGGCAGGAAACGCCCTGCGTGTTCTCGCTGTGGCATACCGCGATCTCGACGACGAGAAGATGCCGGCAAAAACAGGCGATCTCACCTGGCTGGGGCTGGCGGGCATGGCCGATCCCATGCGTCCCGGCATGGACAAGTTCGTCGCCCAGCTGCACAGGGCCGGGATCGAGACCGTGATGATCACCGGCGATCAGAGTGCCACGGCCCAGGCGATTGGACAGGAACTGGGGCTTAGCGGAGACAAACCACTACAGGTGCTCGAGTCCAGCAAGCTGGATGAAATGGACTCGGAGCTGCTCGCGGGACTGGTCAAAAACGTACATGTCTTTGCCCGCGTCAGCCCGGCCAACAAGCTGCAGATCGTACAGGCGCTTCAGGATGCCGGCAAGGTTGTGGCCATGACGGGGGACGGGATCAATGACGGACCCGCCTTGAAGGCGGCGGATATCGGGGTTGCGATGGGGGGCGAAGGCACCAATGTTGCACGATCTGTCTCCGATGTCGTGCTGGAAGACGACAATCTGCACACCATGTCCATCGCAGTTCGTCAGGGCCGCACCATATACAACAATATCCGCAAGATGATTCACTTCATGGTTTCAACCAACCTGACCGAGATCGAGGTCATGCTCGCCGGGATCGCATTCGGCATGGGCCAGCCGATGAATCCGATGCAATTGTTGTGGATCAACCTGGTCACGGATATCTTCCCCGGTCTCGCATTGTCGATGGAGCCCGCCGAACCGGACATCATGGAGAGGACGCCGCGTGATCCGGACGAGGCAATCATCGCGGGGCGCGACCTGAAACGCATGGTATTCGAATCCGGCATCATCGGCGTGGGTACCATGGGTGCCTATATTTACGGTCTCCGGCGGTACGGTTCCGGTGCGGCTGCCAGCACGCTCGCATTCAATACACTCACCCTGAACGAGCTGGCGCATGCCCTCAGTTCCCGTTCCGGATATCGCAATGTATTCGTTACGAAACGAACACTGCCCCCCAACCCGCACCTGACCAAGGCAATCCTGGGTATGGGCGCCTTGCAAACGGTCGTCAGTGTGGTCCCCTCCCTGCGGCGTCTGCTCGGTACCACGCCCCTTGGAGTCGCCGATCTGGCGGTCATCGCCGCCGGTGTATTGCTTCCGCTGGTGGTGAACGAGGCAACCAAGCCCGCTGCTCCCGCGGATATCGATATAATAGATGAAGAAGAGATTGAATCCGGTGAGGAAACGACCGGCAATGATAACGAGCTGGAGATAGTGATGTGAGCAATAATTTCATATTTACCTCTGAGTCGGTCACTACGGGGCATCCAGACAAGCTGTGCGATCAGGTAAGCGATGCCATCATCGATCACTTCCTGAATCAGGACCCCGATTCCAGGATTGTTGCCGAATGTGCCGTCTCCAGTGGCATCCTTTTTATCTCCGCGCATTATGCATCCCGGGCCAGGCTTGATATTCCCGATATTGCCCGTCATGTCATCAACGACATCGGTTATTCGAAAGAGGTATTCGATGCCAATGCCTGTACCATCATGACGAGCTTCATGGACCATACCGCCACGGATTACCTGCCACTGGATCTGGAAAATATGGATGATGCCGCCATTGACCGTATCCCGGGCCGGCAGCAGGTCAGTGTCTTTGGTTATGCCTGTGACCAGACTCCTGCCCTGATGCCGTTGCCGATCTGGCTTGCCCATCGCCTGGCCGACCGTCTGGATTCACCCAAGGTGGGGAAAAAACTCCCCTACCTGCTACCGGATGGTGAGACACAGGTGGGAATCGAATATCAGAACGGCAAACCTTTGCGAATACACAGCATCACCTTGGTCGCGACCCAGACAAGTGCGGATGCAATTGAACTGGATCAACTGCGCGAAGACTTGCTGGCAGAGGTAATCGATCCCGTACTCAAGAAGGAAAAATACCAGACAGATGAAAATACCCGCATTTTCATCAATCCGGGTGGCGCCAGGATTGGCGGTGGTCCGACCGTTCACTCCGGACTCACCGGGCGTAAAACCGGTATCGATACCTACGGTGGTTTTGCCAGGCACAGCGGTGCCGCGCTAAGCGGCAAGGACCCCATGCGTATCGATCGGGTCGGTGCCTACATCGCGCGTTATGCCGCCAAAAACGTGGTCGCATCCGGTATCGCCCGGGAGTGTGAGGTACAGTTGAGTTATTCCATCGGCGTCGCCAGTCCAGTCAGCCTGCGCGTACGTACCTTCGGTACCGGTGAAGTGGACGATACGGTCATTGCTTCCCGGCTGGAGGAAAACATCGATTTCCGCCTGGGCGGGATCGTGCGGGATCTGAAACTGAAAACTCTCAGTACGGACAGCGAAAACGGTTACCACAAACTGGCGGTATATGGGCATATGGGGCGTACTGACCTGGACATGCCCTGGGAGATGACCGACAAGGCCGATGCCCTGAAATAACAGAGTGTCCGTCGGATAGCAGTGTCCCGAGGAGGTACCCCGTAGCCTATATCTTGTTGGACATGCGTTTCTGAAGGGTATTGATCAGCACACCACTGACCAGAGAGAAGCTACCCGTCACTGCCGCAATCTTGGCCAGTTCTTTTGCCGGGGGAAGCTGCAGGTGAAACTTCTCGCCCTTTTTAGTCCTGCCCATGTTGTAGTGAATCAGTGCCTCTGCCATAAAGACGCCGAACGTAATACCGGTTACCAGTATGCGCCCCATGATCGAACCTCCAGTCGTTTCATGTATGAAGATGATACCGCAGTATCCCGGTTTGGCAAGCTGAAAGACTCTTCAAAGCTGCTTCGGGGAAGGATCAACCCCGCCTTTTACCACTGATCTGCTCGTAGGTTGCCTGAACCAGTTCCTTTCCATATTTACGCTCCAGTCGACGTACCACGAAATGTCCGCGTGCCATTTCCTGAAAATGCAGCATGAAGAGCAGATTGATAGTAGCGGCGCCAGCGGCACCCACCAGTGGGATCGCCATTGCCACCATCTTCTGCGAGACAGCAACGCCAAACCGGGCACTGATCGCCGAGATCAGTGTAGTCAGAACGGGGCCGCCCTCCGCAGCCAAACCATGCCTGGCTACATAGTGCGCGGCGTGTGTCACCGGCCAGGCGAGCGCCAGGCGGATACCGTAGTAACCGGTATCGGCGGCATCATCCGATTCCGTCTCGCCCCCCAGGGCAAAAACCTCGAGGCAGGCCATTTGTGTTTCTGGTTCGTGGATATGCTCACCCTGAGATCGGGCAATCTCGGCAATGGAGCGTAGCATGACCGTTGTGCTGACACCCAGTTCCAGCGGCAAGCCGTAGATTCCGAACAGGCCACCCGCCGCGCCCGTCCCGGCGGCAAGTGTACGATAAAAAAGATTATGTGGATTGGGACGCACATCATGCCGCAAGGTAGAAACCGCCGTCTTCAATGCCTTGGTGATCGCGGTATGCGCGAGACTGTTTGCCTTTTTATAGACGGTGCGCGGCAGCAATTGGATGCCGATTTCGATGGGTGTACCGATAACACTGGACAGTCGCATGGCCAGACTCGGATGTTCGAGATGCTGTGTCGCCCACCGGAGGACCTTCAGATCCTTCTCATTCATGGTGATCGGCAGATCATCCATTCCTGCTCTCCTCTTTTTCTGCACGGGCTGGCCCGGCTGATGGTGAACCGGCGGCATTTTTCTCATCTAGTACAATATAGTCATCTGATTCAAAGGTCTCTCCCTTCCGAAACCGGCCACCGGAACCCAGATGCTGGCGTATTGCCTCGGTGCGCCCTATTTCACGGCCCAGCAAAAAGCCGACAGCAAAAAAACCCGCAGATGCCAGTAGTCGATAAATCATCATTGACCTCCTGATCCAGGATACATGGACCTTCCATAATTATAAATTCATTATCCCTGTGAGGGATTGATCTGAATCACCCTGATGTTCTAAAGTTTGCCGGGATTGGAATTTGCATCGACTTTTTCACATATGTGCGATAAATTCCAGTCGCAGGCAGGTACTTATCCGGACTATTGATCCATGGACCGATCCTGCCTGCTGGGAAGCGTGTAACCGGCATTTGAGAATTGCAATGGATCATACCTGGGGAAGTTCGGGATGGAGTTTTCAGCATGATACGAAATGATGATTTGTTGAAGGGTGTTGCGATCGGGCTCGGTGCGGCACTGGTCGTACCTGTAGTGATTTCCGCACTGGCACCCGTAGTAAAACCACTCGCCCGCTCTGCCTTGAAGGCAGGCGTATGGGCCTATGAGAAGGGTCGCGAAGGACTGGAGGAACTCAGCGAGACCGTTGATGATATCGTTGCGGAGGTGGACGAAGAGCTGTTTGACAGCCAGAACGACGCGGACACAGATGACATCTTTGAGAGTGAAACGGTCGATACCCCGAAAGCTGAATGATGGCACCGATTGCCCGTATCATCCATCAAACCCGCAGCCGGGTACGCCTGCGGGTTGAAGAAAAACGCAAGGACCCCGAATTTTTCGAGCAAGTCCGCAATCAGCTTGATTCGGTGTCCGGGATCATGGAATTCAAGATTAACAGTATTACGGGGTGTATCGTCATCTCGCACCCGGAACAGTCCTGGCCGGAACTGGAGGAACAACTGGGTGAGCTGGGTCTGTTTGAGATCGCCCATGCTCAGGAACCGGGAATCCCGGAGACAGCAGAAAGCACGGCGTTCGGACCCTTGCAGTACAGTTTATCGAGGATCGATCAGACCCTGAGCGCTGGAAGTGCGGGGAAGCTCGATCTGCGAACACTGGCCTACATCGGCCTGATGGTGTTCACCATCCGCCAGATCATGAAGGGACAGGTGCTCGGACCCGCCCTGCCGATGTTGTGGAATGCCCTGAGTCTGGCGGATCGATTTCCCCGCTCGGGTATGGATGGCAGTGACTAGTGTCCTGTATCGTATTACATGTACGTATCAGAGCCCCACAAATGGTTTACAGCAAGGTGCGGCTCGCAGGCAAGGTTGCCGCCCTTGTCGAGAGTTGTCCAGCCGATAGTGGATAGAACGCCGGTCTTGCCGAATATAATTTTCTCTCAGGCAAGCTTGCTTTCTTCGCTCAGGATTTCATCAAGCTCGGCATTGATGCCATTCTCGATCTTGCTCCTGAGGGGACGAAGCATCATGCCGAGATTCACCTTGATCTCCACTTCGTCGTTCTTGACATTCAGCAGGCCGTTTACACCGCTGGATTTGAACTCCAGATTGTCGTCCTTCCAGCAACATTTTGCGTTGTATTCCGAGGCCAGTTTCTCGGCCAGTTTTTCTGCCGTCTTGCGTGCCTGCTTCTGGCCAAGCTTGTGCTTTTTTCGTATGTGAATCTGGGACATATGAATGCTCCCGTTTACCTCATGTCTGTCAGCATCCCTGGATTATAACGAATAAAGCCCGGGTCAGGCACATTTATATTCCGCAAGACTATGAGCTCACTACTGGTCCGGATTTCTCACTGGAACCCCGTATACGGTTGCCGGGTTCCGTGCCCCTTGCGAGAAATCCGGACTGGAAGCGGTCACTCAGCGTGCTGATGCCGTTCTCCGTGTACCGGTTTTCCTGGCCGCGGTCTTCCTTGCGGCAGTCTTTTTCGTTGCTGAAGTCTTTCTCCGCGCCGTGGTCTTTCTTGCCGTCACCTTCTTCTTCGCGGCGGCCTTTTTCACAGCTGCCTTTTTCTTGGTCACGGCCTTCTTGGCAGCGACCTTTTTCTTTGCAGTGGCCTTTTTCACAGCCACCTTTTTCCTGGTCACGGCCTTCTTGGCAGCGGTTTTTTTCTTTGCGGTGGCCTTTTTCACAGCCACCTTTTTCTTGGCCACGGCCTTCTTCACAGCGGCCTTTTTCCTTGCTGTGGCCTTCTTTCCGGATTTGGACTTGCTGCCGACGCTGGACACCACCGTACTTCTCAGCGAGGCAAAACTACTCCCGATAACATGCAGGAGACTCTCGCCGGCATCTTCTACCTCTTTCAACAGCCCCTGAATATGCTGCGCTGTTTCCTTGCTGGCGACCTTTTTCTTGACCGCTTTCGAGGTATCCGCTGCATATCTGGCCGTATCGGTCACCTTGCCGCTCAGGAAATCAAAGCTCTGCCTGATCTCCTGCAGCACTACATCAGCAGCCTTTTCGACCTCATCGATTACATCGGACGCGGTGTTCGTGATGACGCCCCGCACATTGGTTTTCGATTTTGCTTTAGATCTGGACTTGCTGGTTTTTTTCTTGGCCATTTCCCCTCTCCTCCCTGGTCATCATGTTTGAGTTGATCCCATCATTGCAAGATTTCCTGACTCCAGGAGCCACCCCTGTCGGGGATATACGGCGCCTCGCGGCGATTCGCGTCAGTAGCGACGCGCTCCTGTAAAACGGGTCGGAAGCGAATCGATAATGAATTCCAGCACCCAAGCGAACGATTCATTTCATCCGGTAAATCATACCGCGGATTCGTTATTCAGTCCGGAATTCATGCAACGGCCGGATTGACTTTAATATTGTAGACCAAGTTTATGGTTTTGTAACTTGTACTATTTTGAAACGGGCAATCGATGAAATCTTGGTGATGTGTTGCTGTGCATAATCGCGATTCACTACACAAGTCTGCAATGGAAATATTACTTCTCAATACCGGACTTCATCGAACAGGAACGGAACTCAAAAGCACGGGCCAGCGCTGCAAGCAAACGGGTTCCCGTCTCTCCCGCATCCTTGCCAAAGGCAACGATCCCGTCCTGGTGACCACCCATGGAAAACAGCCCCCGCCTACCAGCATCGGTTTCGCGAAACAGCCGGCTGACCTCTCTGGCCATTGCGGGTGTCCCATAGTGAACGTCATGCCGTGTTACGGGTATTTCCAGCTTTCGGGCATGCTGCCAGAGTTCCGGTGAGTGAACATGAAAGATGTACCGGATTCTGTCCTCGAGTTCATAGAGCATGCCATGGGTCAGCGATTCCGAAGAGGGTCGGACCGGGCCGGTGGCAACAACCCGGTTACCGGCAAGATCACAGGCTTGCACGATCGCATAATGATGCTCATCGGGATCCGGCAGATGGCTGGTCTGAGAGCCACTGATAACGAATGGTCTTTCGACGGGCAAGGTAACTGCCGGATCGACACGGCAGCTGATGTTTCCGTATCCATAGCCATCGTAGCGCCCGGCTTCCTGACCAATCAGCCCTAACATCCACAGGATCCGGCGCCAGGCCGCCAGTGTTCGAAACTGATCGAATAAGGGCGGACTCCCCGGAGTAAACACCAGGTCAAACTTGATGACGCCCTCTTGCTGCATGCCCGTACCCGATGGTTTATTCCATGGATTGCATTGCAGCGCGGATCCGTTCGACCCGGCGGCGATTGACACCGAAGTCACTGTAACCGGTTCTGGATGCGGAGCGCACATGTATCAGCCGTGCCTCCGGTATCAGCAGAAACTCTACATCGTCGACGAACCGGAATACCCTGCTGGTCGCCTCGACATGAAGATACGGACCCGACTCGCTCACGATCTCCATCCGGTCGGTGTCGTGCAGTACGGACCGCAGTCTTGCCAGAGCGGCCTGTGGAGCATCCTCGAAGCGCAATGGTTCTATGAAGTGTTTGTTATCGGTGGCCAGGCTGGATACGCAATTGGGGCTTCCCGGACAGGGATCGAGGGAGGGTATCCGGTCCGCACCGGACGAACCGGATACCGCAATGGCGAACAGTACGCCCGAGAGATGCCGCATCATGGATAAGTACCGATGTCGTTGACAGGGTTCAACACGTCCAGTCTAGTTCATTCTGGCGAGTTGTATCCAATGCTTTTCCTTTTTGCGGTAATAACGGGGCGCACGTTTTGCCCGCAGCAGGATTTCCCTGAAAACCGCGGTTGCCGTATTCGCATCACCCAGACGCTTCAGCAGCAGGCCGTAACGCGCTCTGGCCTCCTCCCCCGGATAGGAATCAGCCAGCACCCTGTATTCCACTACCGCCTCTTCCAGCATACCGAGTGATTCCAGCGTGCGCGCATAGAGCAGATGACCATCAGCAGATCTGAAATCGGGATTGACCTCGATCAGCCTGTCGAGCGCTACCTTCGTCTCCGCATAGTCATTCGATGCGAACTGTGCCTGCGCCAGTTGCAACATGATGCGTGGATCGTCCTGCTGTACCCCCTGCAGGCATCTCGCATACAACACTACGGCATCCTGCCACATGCCTGCCTCCATACATTCATCCGCCAGCTGCAGTCGCTTCTCGATGCTGTCGCACCGGTTCAGTTGCGCCTTGCGATAGCGTAGCTCCTGCTGTGGGTCCACGGCCCCGACCAGGCGATTACCCGCCATCCGGACCGCCCTGCCCCGCTCCAGATCCGCTAGTACCTGGGTCACAAAATAGACCATGCAACCAATGGCAGGCACAAAAAGAATGATGTAAACCCAGTACGTGTCCCTGCCGCGACGCACTGCATGGACCGCAAACGAAACCTGAATCATCAACAGCAACATGCCCAGCACGTGCATTGTCCCTTCCCCTGCCCCGGTGTAACGGTTTTCCCGGCTCCGCATCCTTGTTGCCGCAGAGCGGGATACGCGGTGTAACGGCACCTGCCGGTACCACCTGAACCGCTCCCGCAACAGTCACCATGTTTCTAAACAAGCTGAATAATTTTTATTTTCAATAAGTTGTATTTTTATCTTCCGGAATCCATCGACAAACACCCCATGCAAGCCAATACTGTATATAATTACAGTATCGAGGCATCCCCGTATTCAACGAACCAGCGGAAAGAGGCATGGAAACCCTCGCCACAGCACCTGCATCCATGGACCCCGGGGTAACCGGTTACTGCCCCATTGCCTGGCCCCGGGCCATCGTCCTGGTGGACATGAATGCCTTCTTCGCCTCGATCGAGCAGCATGATCATCCCGAGTGGCGGGGCCGCCCCGTGGCCATCACCAACGGGCTGCAGGGCACCTGCATCATCACCTGTTCCTATGAGGCCCGCGCCTGCGGCATCCATACGGGCATGCGACTGAGAAAGGCCTATCAGCTCTGCCCCACGCTGATCCGCTGTCCGGCGCACCCGGAACGCTATGCCGCCGTTTCCTCCACCATCATGGAGGCCCTGCAGGACATCACACCGGACATAGAGGTCTTTTCGGTAGACGAGGCCTTCCTGGACATCACTCGCTGCCAGCGACTGCTGGGCAGTGCGCCGCGTATCGCCCGGCTGGCCAAGCAGAAGGTACTGGAGGTCTCCGGGGTACTGTGTTCCGTGGGCCTGAGCGGCGACAAGACAACGGCCAAATATGCCGCCAAACTGAACAAGCCCGACGGGCTGACCGTCATCCCCCCCTGGGAGGCACGCCGGCGACTGGAAGATGTCCCGGTTACCGAGTTATGCGGTATCGCTGACGGCATCGGGGCATTCCTGGCCTGTCATGGCGTGTATACCTGTGGCGATATGCGGAACCTGCCCATCAGCGTACTGGGGCGGCGATTCGGCAACCCGGGACGCCGCATCTGGTACATGTGCCAGGGCCAGGATCCCGAAAAGATCCATGTCAACGTACCACCACCGAAGTCTGTCGGGCACGGCAAGGTGGTCCCGCCCGACACCCGTGACTGCAAGGTGCTGCTGATCTACCTGCTGCACATGAGCGAAAAGGTCGGGGCGCGTCTGCGCCGCCACCGGCTGCAGGCCACCACCTTCTTTGTCGGCCTGCGCACCCGGGAGGGCTGGGTGGGTGGTAAACGGCGTTGCGCGATACCGACCGATGACGGCCACCACATCATGACCCTGTGCCGGGCGGTGATGCGCGAAGACTGGTCCGGACAGGGCGTGCACCAGGTGCAGGTGACGGCCCTGGACCCGGTCGACACCGGGAACCAGCTGGAGCTGTTTCAGGAAACCGCGGCCCCGCGAAACAGCGCCAACGCCGTGATGGACGCCGTCAATCAGCGTTATGGCGAATTCACGCTGGCGCCGGCTCGACTGCTCAATCGCTCCAGCATGCCCAACGTCATTGCACCGGCCTGGAAACCCTTCGGTCACCGGCAGACCATTTGAGCACGGACATGTGCGGGGGCGTTTATTATTCACATGACGGTCGGGATACCCGGGTCTATTTTCCGAATCCCGCGGCCATGCTGCCGGTCAGGACAAGGTCCGGCGAAACCACGTTGCTGTCATGGGGTCGGCGTAACGACCAGGCAGGGCAACTGCCATTGGGTGGCTGGGCGCGGCTGGACACTGTTTATGCCGGACGCTGGGACCGCTGGTTTCCCGTACCGGTCAAACTCGACATCAGGAGTTTTATGGAAAGGGATTTCGAGGGACACAGTCACTGGTACGACCTGACCCGGGGACAGTGGATTCAGGGACTGGTTGCGCGATACCACCACGAACGCCGTGTATACGTGGTAACGGTGACGCCCGAGATGCCGGACACGGCCCACGAACGATGGCCGAGGATACTGAGCGGATACCGGCGGCTACCATAACTGCCGGCAGCGATACCGGTTTCTGTCAAGTGCAGACTCCGATCCGGTAGCTGATCGCCAGCAGAGCAGTACCGGAAGAATTCGCGATACCAGCATCCCCGCATCCCATCATGAATTGCACCACTGCCAGGGAAAACTAATCAGGCAGTCGCTCGACTGGAACCAGTACCTCGTTGCGGCGCAGGAACCAGAGTGCGAATGGCGAATTGTACCGGGCGAAGATTGGCTCACCGACGGCCAGGAGACCGCGTTCCCCTACGAGTGACTTCAGCTTCGCCTCCTTTGCCTCGTACCGCTCCCGGCTCCACGTTCCCGAATATCTGATCGCGGCTATGAGTCGTCCGGGTTCCTGCCTGAGCGTCACCCGGTCATCCAGTGGTTCCGGCAGGGTGTCCATGGTGTACTCCACCGGCATGGTGAAGGTAATGCGCCATTTTTCCCCTTTCGCTTGCTGGTTGACCGGCGCGGTCATGGCGATCTTCTCCGAATCCGGCGCCTGGCTGACTGGCGCGGTCATGTCGATGGACTCCTTTTTGCGATTATTGCCGAAGATGTAATCGGCCAGACGACGGAAGCCCTCATTACCTACCTCGGAGAAATCCCCTTCCACGAAGGTCTCCGCAACGATATATGGCTCATACTGCCGAAGCTCGAAATCATCTGCCTGGTCCAGCACCGTGTACCCGGGTTCTTCGATCGCCATGGCTTCTCCGAACCCCATCATTGCGGTGACAGCGAGCAGTAATATCTTGCCGGACAGCCCTTGTCTGAAACTTTTCATATTTGTCTGTCTCATCATCGCCGTAGCCAGATTAGACAAGAGTAGTTTACCTTTCCAGTCAGGTATTACTCCCGCGTACTAGTGAATTCAACAGAAGAATTCTGTTGCGTTATCACACGGAACGGGCAGATGTACAATAGCAGGAATTTCCGGGAATATTGCCGGCTAGCCAATCAAATATTCAGGTATTGCTGTATGTGCGGACGATTTACACTCCATACCCTGCCGGAGATACTCATGGAGGAATTTCACGTCAGCAATCTGCCACCTATCACGCCCCGCTACAACATCGCGCCTTCACAGGATGTATTAGCCGTACGGGAAACCGGTACCGGACGAGAGATGGTGACGCTGCGCTGGGGGCTGTTGCCTTCCTGGGCAAAGGATGGCAAATCCACCTATCGTATGATCAACGCACGTGCAGAGACGGTGGCTGACAAACCTGCCTATCGTGCGGCCTTCCGGCGCCGGCGCTGCCTGTTACCGGCTGATGGATTCTACGAGTGGCAGGCGCAGGCGGACGGCAAGCAACCCTGGCATATTCGCATGAAGGATAGCAATGTCTTTGCCTTTGCCGGGCTCTGGGAACACTGGGAAGGTGATGATCAGGTCATCGAATCCTGTACCATCATCGTTACCGGAGCCAACGAGGTCGTGCGCCCGATCCATGACCGGATGCCGGTCATTATCAACCGCAGTGATTACGACCAGTGGCTCGATCCTGAGGTACAGCAGGCTGAAAAACTGGCTCCATTATTGCGGCCATTTGCATCGGAGCAGATGACGGTCTACCCGGTCAGCAAGCGTGTGAACAGTCCCGCCCGTGATGATGTGGATTGCATCAAGGCTGATTCCGGCCAGGTCGGATAGATTGCAGGTATCCTGCGCCATAGCATACCTGGTCCCGTCATGGTAACAAATTTTACTGCAGGATCCTCTGCGCCAGGCGGCAACAGCGAAGTACAGCTACGCGCACCGAAGACCGCGCTGCGGTCTCATCAATGTTCAGGGCGGGCGGACTAATATTTCCTGATACTGGCGACCTGCCCGCTGTCATTGAAGGTCACGATCTTGGCAGTGCCGCCCCGCTCGTAGACCCACGAGTTGCCCTGCCTGGAGGCGGGTTCACCGCACTTTTTGAGGACCTCGTATTTGCCGGACGGACGCCTCTCTCCTTCCTGGATCAGGTATACACCGCATTTCAGACTGTCGGCAAAGGCCGGCTGGAGGCTGGACAACACGAGGGTCGAAAGAACCGCTGTCCTGAGCATGTATCTGTTCATCATTATTTTATACTCCTGTTCTGTAAACCTGTTTTTCTCCTGCCGAAGTTGCAACCAGGCACAGGTAAATTTTCATCACCGAACCAGCGGCCTGTCCGGAGTATCATTGTTGTGCGGGTGTCATTTGGTAGGTCAGCCTGGGTAGCACCGCGATACCGGTCGCAGTACGCACAACCTCGCCATCACCCAGTCCGCTAACCAGGGCATTGAGTACCGATCTCACTACCAGTTGACTGGAGCCGCTGACTCCTTCAAAACGTCCGGTGCCACCAGTCAGTTCGAAGTTTCCCTTGCAGGTACCGATCTTGCCCTCGCATGACCATTTCGCAAACACCGCATCTTCTCCCGATACGGCAATATTGCAGTATCCGTCTGCGCTTGATGATCCAGTCTCTACATCAATATGCTGGGTGGCGGGGCAATTGGCAAAGGCCGCATCCAACTCCCCCTCCTCCTTTTCCACATACATGATGCCTTCGAATGCCCCCATGAACAATGCCTTGCCCGTACCAATCATGTAGACCGTACCCTCGCCATCCCATGGCATCGTAACTTTAATGGTTTGCTCTCCGGCCTGCGTGGTGACGGTGGTGGCAATCAGCAACAGGAACAATGGCGGCACAAACAGCGATCGAATGGAATTCATCTTCTTCCTCTCCCGATTAAGTATAGTCAAAAAAAATGGAACCAGGTCCAGGGGACTGATCGGCTGATGCTGAACCGGCTTTACCAAAACACGTGATTTCGACAAAAATTCCTGTACATGTAGTTGTTATATTTACAGTAATGCACCTTGTCGTATACGTTTTACATCATGTCTTGGGATTGGGTGGAGTAATGAGTGAGTGACTTTGGGCATGATGACTGATGCACTCGTGCCCATAAATACTCCCCCCAGGGGTCACATCATGCCTGTTCAGTCCCGGGGGGGAATATGCCAAAGGCGCTCCGCATTCCCATGTGCAATGAGGTGCGCAGCCTCGACCGGAAGATCCGACAGGGCTTCCGTCCAATACTCCATTTGCTTCGCATAAAAATCAGTCCAGTGCTCTGCAAATACATTGTCAAGTGCGAAGACGAACCTCTCCGGATACTGGATGAAAAGATCTCGCCAATCGGGAGCCAGACGCCGGCCCCGGAACAGGTTCACCCAGGGTTGATTGGAGCTTCTAACGGCTGCTGGATTGGTCCATCCCGTATGGAAGTGGATATTTACATGATTGTCGATCAACCGTTGGCATTCTTCCGGTTTCAGTTGACCCATGTGAGTGAGCACGAACGGCTGATCGGGATAGTCCTCTAGCATGGCTTCGAGGGAGACCATGAAACGCTTTCTCTTTTTTCCATACAACGAGCCGAATTCGATATGCACGACGAATGGCCAATGATTATCGATTGCATGTTCAAGCGCAGTAAGGACGCGTTTATCCTCTGGATAAACAACATACTCGGGTGCCTTGTCTCCCTTTTTCGCATGATACAGAAGTATTTCCGCGATAGCGGAATACTTTCCGCTGGCAACCTGCGATTCAATGGATTTGTAATATTTTGAGGATGCCGTGTCATAGTGTTTTCCCTTGGTTCGCACGGCGGGCGTAATTTTGTCACGATACCTTGAAGAGAATGACAGGAGATCCTTCCCTTTCAGTTTTCCACGGGAGGATAGAATCGTATGGTGAACACCGGCTTGCCTCATAAGATCTATGATCTTGTCCAGCGGTAGCACCTGCTGATCCACCTGGCTATGCGCATCGATGAAATAAAGGGACTCTTTCTCGCCGCAATGAGCCCAGGTCACCACAAGAAGGCAGACAAGAAACACCCAAAATCGGCTGGTCCATTGAATCATTTTTTGAGCCCCGCTGAATCAGCCTCAAGCAAGCATCCTGGAAATACACCCGACAGGCCAATTCTGTTCAACCTGTTTTCCGGTTGTCTGGCTTGTATTACAGACCATCCAACGGGCACCGGTTTATTCCGGTTCTGTTCGAGAGCGCTTTCTGGCGAACAATGATTGCCGCATTGCCCCATTATTTTCCGTGAATGTACTTTCTAGGCCGGTTTTACTGCTTCAATGTGCGCGGAGATCACGTAGTCTTCGACACCGCTACCCGGCACCCAGTCCCTGATGAACTCACGGGACTCGTCTTTGGGGCTGATACGGATCTCGTGAAAGCCAGCGCCCTCCAGTATTGACTGCAATTCATCAACGAGGGTTGCGCCAGCTACACAGCTGGCATGGAGTTGTGGGTCGTCCTGTACCTCGTCGGGTAATTCGGTTGTGGCCACCACGTCCGATATGGCCAGCCGTCCGCCCGGTTTGAGTACCCTGAATGCCTCGTTAAAGACGCGGGACTTGTCCGGGGAGAGATTAATCACGCAGTTGGAGATGATCACATCCACACAACCATCGGCGACTGGCAGATACTCGATTTCTCCGAGGCGGAATTCAACGTTATCGAGACCAGCCTCATCGGCATTGCGTCGTGCCTTGCTCACCATGGCGGGTGTCATATCCACACCGATCACCTGGCCATGCCTTCCCACCTCGCGCGCCGCCAGGAATGCGTCGAAACCACCACCACTCCCCAGGTCCAGCACTACCTCACTGATCTGCAAACCGGCAATGGCACGCGGGTTGCCGCATCCCAGGCCCATATCAGCTCCAGCTGGAATAGTACTGATGTCATCCTCGGAATAGCCAAGGCGGGTCGAATGTACCGAATTGATGTCAGCCGATACCCCGCAGCAACCGGATGCCACGCCGCAGCTTTCACCGTTATCGCTGGCCTCGGCAACCCTGGCGTAACTGTCGCGCACCGACTGCCGGATATCATCTGCCTGTTTTTGACTCATCATCTTTCCTCGCGGTTACGGTTATTCGCATCTCAAGAAGGCATTGCTAACGATTCACTGCCCATGCCATGAAGGCATGAATATATACGAATTTCCGCATATATGGGGCATGATGTCAATCCCTTTTGGTGCAGGCCTGTCTTTTACCTGCCCTGTAATAACGTTCCGGAGATGAAAAAAGGGGGCTTGCGCCCCCTCTTTGATGCTACCGATGTTGCCGGCTCAGTCATCCAATGACAGTCCACTCGGTACGCCACCGACAACATCCTGATCACTGCGCAGGTCAAGGCTGGCCGGATCGGTCAGCGCATTCAGGAAGTCGATGATACGATCGACATCTTCAGCACGGTAGGTAAATGGCTCCAACTCGTTGTGATACGCGATGAAATCGACAATAGCGGGATCATCCATGGCCCTGTAATTCTCTTCATCCAGGCCTGGATGGGTGGGCAGGACCGCCTGGCGGTTGTCGTTGTAGGCATAGAGTGAATTGACGGCATCCAGGTGGTGCTCGACAACGGCGCGCAAGGTGTTGTAAGCCCCACCATGACCATACGGCGCGGTCAGTGCCACGTTTCGCAGCGACGGGGTTCGAAACTTCAGGATGTCACCCGATTTACCAGTCACCTGCTCACGACCATAATCTTCAAATCCATCCGGTCCACTGTCACGCCCCGATCCGATCTGCGGCATGGCGATAGCATGGAAATCCTGGTCGGTCTGGTACAGGCCACTGTGGCACTCCGCACAGGCATGACCGTTGCTGTCCCCCTGATAGAACAGCTTCATGCCCTCCCGGGCGTTTTCGCTCATGGCTCGCCTGTCACCACGCAGGAACTGGTCGAACGGACTGTTGTCGGCACGCCAGGCGACACCCTCGAAGGCCGAGATCGCATTGGCGGCATGGGCATAGGTGATGTCGCTGGCGTTGTTCACATCACCCGGGAAAGCGGCCTTGAACAGTTCCACATATTCAGGGATGGCCCGCAGGCGCTGTGCCAGTAGCTCCCAGACAAGTGGCAGGTTACCGTCGGCTGCAGCGTCGGCGATGGGGTTTTCGGGGGACTGGCCGGCCATTTCCGTACCGGATGTGACCGGGAACATGGCCTGACAGGCCAGCACGTTCTCCAGGTTATTCGGCAGATCCTGCCCGGCCGGGGTCTTGCAGCCACTCGGGAAAGTCTCCCCGTCCATCAGTGCCGGATCATTCGTTACCCGGCCGTCATGAAACAGGGTCTGGAACGAATTATCGCCCAGGTTCCAGACCGGTGGTGCATTACGCGGCACGCGCTCGATGATCAGATCACTGCCTGATCCGACATTACGGGTCACGCCAAGACCTTTACCACCTTCACCGACAGGCAGGGACAGGCCGTCTCCGGTGTACGCAAGGGAGTGATGACAGGTTCCACAAGAGATATTCATATTACCGCTCAGTATCTTGTCGAACATCAGTAACCGACCCAGTTCCACCTTTTCTGTGCTCGGCATACGGAAATCGTAATCCGGGTCCGGCATGCCTTGAACACCACCCTTTCCGTGGCTGCCTTTTGCGAAAACTGTTGTGCCATTCGCGCCCAGGAGCGCAGCAGCCAGAAAAGAAAACAGCAATTTATTCCTCTTCATTCAGGTAACCTTCCTTACCAGTTTGTTGATGGGTTTTGCTATGATTTCGCTTCTTGTGAGCGATAACCAGTACAGGTCTTTGGATAGACTTGTCAGAATAATCTAACCCATAAATCCCT
This sequence comes from Pseudomonadota bacterium, assembly GCA_029287615.1. GTDB lineage: Bacteria > Pseudomonadota > Gammaproteobacteria > UBA9214 > UBA9214 > JARFQV01. The sequence continues at coordinate 19,109 of JARFQV010000348.1, forward strand.
AAAATGCGTGAGGCATATTGCCGCACAGGACGGAGATGCCACCGAAGTAATCACCTGTCTGGTCAGTGGCGTTACGGCTTCGTGGAAGAATCGGCCGGGCAAGATTCACCGGCGCACAGCCTGTTGCCGGGCCGGATGATTGCTGGCAGCATAAACTGCATAGCCTTCGGTATTCACAAAGTCGAGAGGCAGGTTCGGAGGTATCGGAACAGGGATTAGCGGGAATGGAACTGGTGCCCGGGGCCGGAATCGAACCGGCACGGTGTTGCCACCGAGGGATTTTCTTGCCCACTACAGTTTTCACTGCTGCGAAGTCAATCCGCATTTGTGGCCTGGACTTTCTCTTTGCCATATCACGCATCAGGGCGTGACACAGGCAGGAGCCGTCAAGTCTCTACACTTTCCAGGGAGTGATGCCGGTCAGCCGCATTCACGAATGAAGCATGACCACTCCAGGGCTTAGCTCGGGATTGCCACCATCCAGACATGCTGAGGTTTCCCCGAATTTGACTCCATTCACACCAGGGGTTTCCCGCCTGGGTGCTCAATGTCTTCAAGTCCCTTGCGTCTACCAATTTCGCCACCCGGGCAGAGGTGAGCAGGTGGGATTGTAATTGCTGCAGACCGGATTGGGAAATATAAAAAATGAAGACCGCGGTAAGGAGGCAGACCAGCGGCCGGGGCATTGATTCCAGTTGTACCCCGCCGCTCGTACTGTAACATGAGAACGGACCAGAAGTGCGTCGGATGGAAGCGAGATGGTTTCATGGCGGGATCAAAGTGACCACGGAGTACCCGGGATGGTGCGGAAGATGCCGTCACTGTCCTGGTGCAAACAACGGGCTGCACTGGATACCAGTAGTATTTACAGATAGTTACATTCATTGCGTTCACGTATGCCGCCGTTCAAGCATCGCTTGACGGTATCTGTCTGTAACCAGCCATAACCAGAATCCGGATAGGCGACAGATGGTCTTTAGCCCGAAAATCCCAAACGACGCCAACCGGAGAGATACCCGGGACCATGCATGACAAACAGCAGAAACGGGGAACGTCCTCCTCCCGGGTACGCCTGCCTGTTCTTGATCAGAACAACGTTCACAAATCTCCAACAGGGCCATGAAGCTTATCTTTATCCTGGTCAAGACCCTGCTGGCATTTGTCCTTCTGTCACTTCTGCTCTTGTCCGTCCTGGTAATCACATACGGAGTGGAATCCACACCCCGGACGGGGCCGGTTAAAAGCCTGGCACATCAGGATATCACCCAGATCAAACGCATACTCAAAAGAAACGATCCCAGACGGCTGAAAATTGAAGACAGGCGGGTTGTGAGCCTTACCGAACGAGAACTTAACCTGCTATTGAACTATGCCACTGCCAGCAAATGGAATCTATACACCAGCATTGCCCTGCACCCGGGCAGTGCTGACATTGCTTTCACGTTCGAGTTACCTGAAAACTTCTTGGGCAACTACCTCAATACATCCGTCACTCTGACCCAGGCATCAGACTCGGTTATTATCGATCGATTCACCATTGGCCAGCTCACGATCCCCGGCTGGCCATTCAGTTACCTACAGGATTTCATCCATCACGCCTTGCTGCAGCGTTCTGAAGAATATCGAGTCGTGATGGAATCCATAATCAGTTATCTCCTGCTGGATGACCGTTTGATGCTGATGTATGAGTGGCGCCAGGAGCTGGCAAACCAGGTCCGGACGCGCGGGAAAGGACTGTTCTTGTCCAGTGAGGATCAATCCAGGTTACTGGCTTACAGCGAGGAGCTGGCGCAATTAGCCGATCAGCACACCCATCGACGCATTTCGCTGAGCAAGGTTCTGGCACCTCTTTTTCAACTGGCCATGACGCGCACGGCCGCCGGTAACGAACCGGAGTCGGAAAACCGCGCCCTGCTGCTTGCCCTTGGCATGTATGTGCTCGGTATCGACATGAACAAGTTCCTCGATGGACCGTATGATCGACGTCAGCGTCGATTGCGTTTGACGGTGATGGGACGCCATGATCTGGCCCAGCACTTTCTGGTATCTGCTGGCCTGTCGGTTTCAGCAGGGAGTGGTATGGCCGATGCCATTGGCCTATTCAAGGAACTGGATGATTCACGTGGCGGCTCGGGCTTCAGTTTCCCGGACCTGCTGGCCGATCGTGCCGGTGTGCGCCTGGCTGAAATGGCTACCGCTTCTCGCCAGCAGGCCCTGATCATGCAGCAGCGCATGAGTGATATCTCCAGCGAATCGGATTTCATGCCTAAAATCGACCATCTGCCGGAAGGTATTATGGAACTGGAATTCAAGCAACGCTACCATGATCCCGACAGCGCTGACTATCGACTGGTAGAAAGGGAAATCGAGCGCAGAATTGCACAATGCCGGGTTTATCAGTCGGGTTCCTGAATGCCCGAACTGAAACAGATCCCGGTATGCAAAACGGATTGATCCGGGCCCTGTTTCAAATGGCCTGCCAATACGTTTCGCCTACTCACCCTGGCTGATGAGACCGAAACTGGACGGGTGGGTGTGGGACTGCAGCCATGATCGTGAGTCCGAGCTTATCAAATGCGGCTCCACCAGTATCGACCAGATCCTGATAGTGTGTAGATTTACTCAAGCGATTCCGGAACCTGATCCCCCTCGACCTTGCCTCTTTCGAAGATGACAAACTCGCCGGCTTCTCCGGAAAACAGGCCCTGCTCCGGTCCCTCTACCCGGTCATTGCGCGGCTCAAAGGGCTCAAAGCCCGCACATCCGCAAACCAGTACTGCCAACAGCAAAGGTCCGAACCGCGGCGCAATTTCCCCATGACGCCTGGAAATGCCCATCAGAATTTCACCCTCGCGCCCATTGATACCACGGAGATGTCCTTGACTTTGGGCTGAATACCTCGATCGAGAGAGTGAAGCCGATAGAGGGCAAAAAGTTCAGTGCCATACCTGTCAAGGTGCTGGACCGCTGCCACACCGATAGAATAACCGTCGTCCCGATCGGTGGGCAGATTCAATGATCGAGTGTAATCGACGCTCAGAGCGCTCTTGCCGACTGAAAAGAATCGTTTCAGCCATCCAATCTTGGCGAAATAATTCTGGGGATCGTCCCGGCCGTTGCTGTCCTGTAAACCGAACGACAGGCTGAGATTCAGGCCGGTGTCCTCGTGCAATACCGAGTAGGAGCCGTTGTATTGAAGGTCGACGTCATCCTCGTTGGGATCAGCGACTGCCACGGCACCACCCATCTCAAGGCCATAGCCTCGCCCCCCCCACCACAACGAGGCGTCGTAGCGTTCGTCACTGACAGCCGAGGCCGCAAGATGAAAGCCACCGAATCTTGGCGTGTCATAGCGGATCCTGTTTCTACGGTTCAGGCCATCGAAGCTATTGAAAGCCTGATAGATCCTGAGGTCAGTTAAATCGCCGGTGCTGCTATCTCTGAAGAACATACTGCCGGCAGTGTCCACGATGGTCGAATAGGAAATCACACCGGTTTGCGACAGATCAACCGAACCAGCCGTATAGGATGCGGTGAAACCCTTGCCGAGCCAGAATTTACCGTAGCGCTTGCTCTCGAGGGTGATTTCCGCCTTGCGCTGGTCGAAAATGTTGTTGGTCTCCTGATTTCGCTGATCAATCTGTCCGGACAGATTGGGAGCAATCGAGACTTCGATCGTCGTACCCAGCGTCAGGTCATCGCTGGCCCTTGCGGTGCCTACGAAGCGAACCTGGGTCTCGGAGTTGTCATTGTCGACAAAGTAGGCTTCGGTATCTTTCCCGTCGTCTATGATGCTCACCATTCGGTTGACATGCCCCGAGATGGCAAGCTTGACCCTCTCCCCGCCGGCCGAGGTGACGTTCTTTTCAGCAAGCGCATCTGCTTCCTCGGGTACCGTCGATGCCACTTCTTCCTCCGTTGTGGGTGCTTCGCTGACTTGTTGCTGCAGCGACTCCAGTTGCACTTGTTGTTGCTTGACAAGTACGCCCAGTCGCTCGACCTCCTGCCGGGCATTATCGAGAAGGGTCTCGGTCTGGGACTGAATTTGCTGCAGCATTCTACCCTGCGCATCGAGCTGCTTCTGCTGCGCCTCGAGCTGACTTTGTTGCAGTTCAATCGTGCGCAGCAACTCCGGCTCTTTTCCTGCATCCTGGGCCTGGACTGCCAGCGCAAAGGATCCCAGGCCGATGATACCGACGGCCAGGAGTAGATGGTGAAGCCGTGCCATTATTCTCATCGTGTCTTCATAAGCCATGGAGCAGAAAATATGCCGGTTCTCCGGGTGCTGCCAGATCCTTGATGCCACACAGGTTTCGAATCGAATCCACAACCCCGGTTCGAGGTTGCGCATAAAAAGGGGACAGATTTATTTTTCGATTTGTTTTATTAAAATAAATCTGTCCCCTTTTCATGCTCACATTCCGGAGTTGTTGAAACCGCCGGCAACCGGGAAGAAATTGCCGGTCGTGAACATGTTGTAGCCATCCAGCAGGGACATTGTGAAGTGCGCGGCCTCACGTGCCTCGCCCAGGCGTCCCATCGGGATCTCCTCCAGAAGCGCCTCCATGATCTTCGGATCCTTGTCGGCGCCGAGCGTGTGCTTGAAGCCCGGGTAGTTTATGAAGTTGGTGCCAACGGCGTTGACGGTGACGTTCTTGTCTGCAACTTCCAACGCGGCGCAGCGGGCCAGCATATTGGCAGCCGCTTTCATGGTGCTGTAGGACACGATGCCCGGATGCGGCTTCTCGCCCGTGCCACTGGTCTGTATGACGACCTGGCCGCCGCCGCCCTTGATGAGTGGGGGCAGCACTGCCTGCAAAGCATAGAAGTGGGCCATGAAGTTCTGCTCGTAGGACAACTTCATATTTTCGGCTGTTTCCTCGAGGATGTTTTTGCCACCATGCCAGGCAGTACGGATGAACACCGAGTCATAGCCGCCGAACTTGTCCATTGCGGCATCCACCATCTTCTGGTGCACCCCTGGCCTGCCCTC
>JARFQV010000098.1 GCA_029287615.1 Pseudomonadota bacterium
ACCGGCCTTGCCTACTTTTATCTCGGGTTCGGCAAAACTCCCCTTGAGGATCACCGGAACCGCCTTTGCAGACAGTGTCGTGGTATGTGGTTTCGGCGTGAACTTCAAATCCCACTGTTCCTTTTCCAGATCGATGGCGCCGCTGCCAAGTATGGTCGTTTTTTCGGTGTCAAGAACCAGTATCTGGACATTGCCTGTACCCTCCTCGAACTTGATATTCGCGGCGAAACAATTCATTTTTACCGCATTGGTATCTTCTTTCCCGAGTGTTCGTGCGATAGTGCCCAGCACCAGCGTGGCAGTGGCACGCTCTGCCTGAGCGACTTCTGCAGTACCTGTACCGGTAACTACCCTCAGATGCCCCGTCGAATTTGCCAGAAAGGAAGCCGGAGAATCACCGGTACCGGACAGTACCAGCTGAACATCACCACTGGCGCTCATGAACGGGGGCTGGCTCCAGTATCCCGTCAGCTTGCCCATATCAATCTGTTGCGCGGTGATTGACATCGAGATCGCTGGAGGCCTGGTGGTTGCGTTGATCACACCATTACCTGCAGTTGTCACGCCAGCTACCGTGGCTTGAAAGGGTTCCACACGCAACATCCCGTTCGTGACTTCAACCTTCCCGGTCAAATTGCTGTATTCCATGTCCATGAGCACCAGCTTTTCGATTTGCAGGTCGATTGCCGCGTTCAGCCCATTGATCCAATCCATTTCAAGCGGATGATCACTGAAGAGTTTCCCGGCCTCGCCCTCCGCTGGCAAGGCAGTATCCGTTGCCTCCAGAGCGGTCAGATCCATGCTGGTTGAACGCAACTGTCCTTCAAGGCGAGGAGGGGAGGTGGCTATATCAAGGGAGAGATCGCCGGAGAGATCATTCTCCTCGACGATCAGTTCGAGGTCCCGCAGCTCGAGTCTGGAATTCTTCCTGCCTATTCTCGCCGTGACCTCCCACGGTGGCGTAACACCGCTGGGCAATCCAGTGAAGACGTCCAGGATCGGCCAGCGGCGACCGGTAGCATGGAAGTGCAGATCCAGGTTATCCAAACCCGGTAACCTGCCGAATTGCCCGTCCAGTTCCAGGTCCAGATCGGGGGAACGTGTTGTCACCCGGCCGCGCAGCCCCTCGCCCTGCAGGTAGTCATAAAATGGCGTACTGAATGAAGCGGTCAAACCAATCGCCATGTCTTTTTCCTGGAATTGTGCATCCAGGTCAAAACCGGGGTCTGCCGTGTGTCCAACCAGATGGGCTTCATCCACCATGACCTCGACATACTCACCGGCAAAGTTTTGCCATTCCACGCGCAGGTCACTGAGGTGGATTTCACTGATGGGCTCGACAGCCTTCAGATCAGTTTCCGCACCGGGCTTTGTGTCAGCAAATACCCAGTTATCTTGGCCGTCTTCCGATTCCTCGAGGAACAGTCGTGCATCATGCAGTATGAGGCGCTTCAGGCGGACTTCGCCGAACAGCAAAGGCCATGCAGTAATCGTGAAACCCAGATGCCCGGCCTCCAGCATAACCGGCCGGGAGCCCCACTCCGCATTTGAAAGGCTGGCTTTACCCACCATCAGGACGGGGCTTGGCCATAGCCGGAGAGAAATATCACCCTCGATACGCAGTTCGCGCCCCGTGGTCTCCTTCACAGCGCGCTGGAGGTAGGCATGGCTGGCATCCCAGTCGATGGCTCGATACGCGATCCCGCTGGCCAGGACAATCAAGGCAAGCAGTACCGCTGTCCCGGCTATAATTCGCCTCAAATACATATCTCCATCCTGCGATTGTTACTGCCGATGAACACTGGCCACTTGAACCTGTTATGTGGGTTATACCTGCCAAGTATGGAATTCTAACTTAATTTCAGGCGCTTGAATGTCAATTCTTTCGAATTCTCCAGTATCTGGACAACAGGAGCTGGTAGTTTTTCCCGTCGAAGTGCCGGGTTTTTCAATAAAATATCCTGATGCAGGACATTCCTCCCCTAGATTCGGGTGCCACTTGAGTCACTATTCTCACCTTATGATTTACGGATGAATCAAATGGTTGTTTGATACTATCATTACCTATAATTTTTAACTGATCCTTTACTATGATTAGAAAAACGAGAGCTACCTGGTAATTTGATCTGAATTGACAATGCCCATTCACTTAGTCATTAGCCTGCTTGCGCTGATACCTGTAACCATATTGGCCGACGGCAAACCCTATGCCCCGGAGAGCATTGACGGTGTGCGGATTGTCACCGCGGAACAGGCCATCGAGCTGATCCTGGATCATCCAGGCATGCCCATTATCGATTCCCGGAAAAAAACCGAGTTCGTCAAGGGGCACATCGAGGGCGCGGTCAGCCTGCTCGATACCGAGATGACCGAACAGTTGCTACAGGAGCTCGTACCGGACAAGGATGCGACGATCCTGTTCTACTGCAACGGGGTGCGATGTCTGCGGAGTTCCAACGCCATACGCAAGGCGCAGGACTGGGGCTACACGAGCCTGGTCTGGTTCCGCGGCGGCTGGAAGGAGTGGACCGAAAAGCGCCTGCCGGTCGTGACCGAGTAATGCGGCCCTGGTATGAGCAACGGTCACATTGCTGCGTAACCGACTGACCGATGCGCATCGAGCAGCTGTCGATCAAGTCGGTAACGGTAACGATCTTCGTGATGATCGGTATTGTCGCCATCATACTGTCACTGCTGGCCGGCGGTTATTTCCGCAAGTCGGCGCTGGATGCGCAGATGAACAGCCTGTCCCGGGTGCTCGAGGTGGCGACACAGGAAATACAGCAGCACATCCGGGAACACAGTTTTGATCTCGGCATGAAACTGGCTCACAGTGAAAAACTCGTGCGGGCCTTTACCGGGACGGGGCAAGGCGGCGGCAGGGAAAAGCTGGCTGCCCTGCTTGACGACCCATTCGTCAGCGGCTTTGTCGGTTTCTCGGAAATCAATCTGGTCAAGCTCAGGGTCTACAGCACGGAACTCGTGCTGGTCGGTCAGAGCAGTGCCGGCATGCAGGACCTCGAGCCGCAACTGCCGCCGTACCTGGCCGGGATCATCACCGGCCGCCCCCGGCAGGACCGGCTGAAGGGAGTCGATGCCCTGTGGCTGTCCCGGGCCGGCCCGCTGTTCTCGGCCGTTATACCGCTGGGCGGCCTGCGCCCGGTTGGCTATCTCGAGGTCGTGGTCGACCCAGTGTTCAACCTGACGGATATCGCAGACATCACCCGGACACCGGTCAGCATCTATTCCATGTCCGGAGAGCTGATCAACCCGAACAATCACGGCGAGGCCAGCGAGTATCTGCCGGTCGAATATGTATTGCATACCCCCGATGGACAGCCCGCGTTCCGGATCGTCGGACTCGAGGACGTCTCCATGCTCAGTGCAGACATGGCCCGGATCCGGACCGTTACGATTTCAGGCTTTCTCGCCCTGGCCCTCTGCACCCTGCTGCTGGCGCTGTGGCTGTTCAGCCGTTACCTGCTGTCACCAGTCAGTGCCATGGTAAGCACCATGCGGAAGATGGCCGGTGGCCGGCTGGATCTGACAGTGGACAACCGGGCGCTGCGGGAATTCCATGTACTCGCGGACACCTTCAACGACGTGGCCCGCCAGGTACGCATGCGCACCAATGATCTCGAACGCCTGCTGGACCTCGATGAAAGCGCCATCCTGTGTTTCGACCGCGACCGGGAAGTGGTGTATTGTAACCGCGCGGCGACGACCCTGTTCGGCTATACGGATGATGAAATCAGCGACCTGGATCTTGCCGAGCTGTTCGTCGACGACGTGCCGGCCCTGATGGAATCCCTGGTGGCCACCGGCGGCAGGCGGCAGAGAGACAAGCTGCACAGGGTGCTGGGCTGTCGTCACAAGGACGGCGTCGAATTCAGCTGCGATGCCGTCATCAACACCGTCGATGTCATGGGGCAGCGCGGTCACGCCGTCGCGCTGAACACTGTCACGGGAGAAGGGCCTGTCCTGTCCCGGCACAGCGAACAGCGCCTGGATGTGGTGGAGCAGTCCCTGACCAGCCTGCTGGCCTATGCCCGGACCAATCCTTCGCTGATGCCCGGGCTGGGCGGAGTGGGGGGCGGGCGAGCCACGGGTGCCGGTACGACTGCGGAAAAGGCCGCCATCCGGGAACAGGCCGTCGGCGTCATGAACCTGGCGCTCGCAAGCTGGGAACGTGAACTCGGCAAGTCGAAGCTGGATCTGGCCGAGGAGAGCGGAATCTGGCCGGTCTATATCGACAAATCGACGCCCACA
>JARFQV010000266.1 GCA_029287615.1 Pseudomonadota bacterium
CAATACCGGCACCGAGGTGGCGGTGGATAGTGAGAATCCGGCCACGGAGCCCGACGAGTCACCGGTGACAGTCCTGTCGACCCTGGATTTGTCACGCCACCTCATCAAGCGGGATTATCAGCGGGAACTCAAAAAATATCAGAGTCGGCTGAATTACCTGAGCAGGTCGGCATTGGCGAACAAGAAATCGACGATTCTGGTATTCGAGGGACCGGACGCGGCCGGCAAGGGAGGTGCCATACGGCGTGTGACAGCCGCCCTGGATGCCCGTAACTACGAGGTCCTGCCGTTTGCGGCTCCCAGTGATGAGGAACGGGCCCATCATTATCTGTGGCGCTTCTGGCGTCATCTGTCGCGGGGGGGGCGCATGACCCTGTTCGATCGCAGCTGGTATGGCCGTGTGCTGGTGGAAAGGGTTGAGGGCTTTGCCACCGAGCAGGAATGGCGCCGTGCCTATGCGGAGATTAACGATTTCGAAGAGCAATTGACCGAGCATGGCATCGTCCTGATGAAATACTGGGTGCATATCGGCAAGGATGAACAGCTGTCACGCTTCAAGGCCCGCGAGGTGACTCCCCACAAACGCTGGAAACTCACCGATGAAGACTGGCGAAACCGGGAAAAGTGGGATGATTATGCAATGGCGGTCAACGACATCGTGCAGCATACCAGTACCAAGATTGCGCCATGGGTGCTGGTGGAAGGCAACGACAAGCGCTATGCAAGGGTCAAGGTGATCAGGGAACTATGTGAAAGGCTGGAAAAGGCACTGGAAGAGAACTGATTGATCCATGCCTCTGCGGAGCCACGCCCATGTTTGAAGTCTCCTTTTACCGATATCCCCGTATACCCGTGCAGCCAGCCGCAACCCTCGCTGCCTCAGCCTGTTCCTGCTGTCCGGATAATTGATGGTTTCAGGATGGTCAGGATTAGCGGACCCGTAACGGCAGTTTTACTGTCCGTGCTGTCCGGCGCACCGGTTTCTGCCTGTGCGGCAGACAGGACCGCCTATCCGGCAATGATGCGCGGCGATACCCCGGCGACCGGTAATGGCTGGATCATTGATCCTGTCTTCACCGTCGGTGAAAGGATCGGGAGATACCAGCCGCCAGGAATCATGGATGGAATCGGGGCCTTCGCCAGCGATGATGAGGGCTATATCCGGATACTGGTGAATCATGAGCTTGACCGGGGCAAGGGCTATCCCTATGAACTCGCCAATGGCCTGAGGCTTGACGGGGCCCGTGTCAGCTACTTCGATATCCACAAATCCGAACGCAGTATCAAACGTGCCGGTCTGGCCTTTCACACCATCCACGATCGGGCGGGTAAACCGGTTAGCAATGCCTCACAGCTCGATTTTGGTGGATTCAGGCGTCTGTGTTCGGCCCGTGGTGTGAGGGAAGGTTCGATGGGATTCTTGGATGATATCTTTTTTACGGGGGAGGAGACCGATGGCGGTACCCAATGGGCCATCGATGTCGATGCCTACCGGATGTGGGCAGTCCCTGCCATGGGCGTGGGTGCCTGGGAAAACTGGACACCGGTCGAAAGCGGAGGCGATGACACGGTTGCCCTCCTGGGCGGCGATGATCGTAGAGCCTCGCCGCTGTATCTCTACCTCGGTCGGAAGGGTGCAAGCAGTAATGGATTTCTTGATCGCAACGGGTTGATGCAGGGCACCCTGTACTGCTGGAAGGCGGACGATGAACGCATGCGTACGCCGGCCGACTTCAATGGCTTGCGCAGCAGTGCCAGCGGATCTTTCATGAAACTGGAGAACCATAATCCCGAAATGGCCGGCAAGCGTGGCTATGACTCTCTGGGTTATGCCACCCAGGATCTTCTCGATAAACAGGTAGCCGCTATCGGCTGCTTTGCCTTTTCCCGCCCCGAGGACCTGCACAACGATCCACACCAGCCTCGCAGCGCCGTCTTCGCGTCAACCGGAAAGGACGGCCTGTTCAACGGGGCGGATCGTTGGGGCACCATCTACCGGATCGATACGGATCTGGCTGAAAAACAGCCCGCTGCCAGGCTCACGATCCTGCATGACGCGGACGCGCTCGATGAACCGGATAACGGGATTCGCAATCCGGACAACCTGGTCTGGGCAGCGGACGGTTTTGTCTATGTCCAGGAGGATCGCTCAACCGCGGGATTCGGCGATGCCTCGGGTAGCGAGGCCTCTGTCTGGAGACTGGATCCGGACAGTCTTGAAACTGTCAGGATCGCCGAAATGAATCGCCTTGCCGTGGCACCGGAAGGAAGCACGGATGCGTATCCCGCCGAATTGGGCAACTGGGAAAGTTCGGGGGTGCTGGATATAACAGACCTGTTCCAGACCATAGAGAACGAGACCCTGCTGATTGGTACCGTGCAGGCACACAGCATCACGGATGGCGAAATTGGCGGAGATGACCGGCTGGTTGAGGGGGGGCAGCTGTTTTTTATGAGTAACGTGCCGGGCGGTAAGCCGGCTCAATGAGGGGCTGGCCAGGAAGTTGACTCCTATTCCCGGGCTACCGGTTCCTGTGGTATTGCCACGGGCGGGCTGGTGCGGGCGGCAGGGAAGTGACAGCAGAAGGTGCTGCCCCTGCCCGGTTCGCTCTCTATTTTCAGTTCCGCATCATGGTGATTGATGATGTGTTTTACAATCGCCAGTCCGAGCCCCGTGCCTCCCGAGGATCGGGAACGTCCCTTGTCGACCCGATAAAACCGCTCGGTCAGTCTCGGGATATGGCGTGCTGCAATGCCTTCACCGGTATCGCTGACGCAGAAACGGGCGCCACTGCCATCCGCCTTCCAGGATATGCGTACCTCGCTGCGATTGGGCGTATGTTGAATGGCGTTGAAAATCAGGTTTGAAAAGGCGCTGTGGAGTTCGTGACTGTTGCCGAGCAGCCAGAGTTTTTCATCTGCGTCGAGTTCAATCACATGCCCGCTTGATCTGGTCAGGGCATCGGCCTCCTTGATGATCGTGACCAGCAGGCCGGGAACCGGGACAGGGTCCTTCATGTCCGTCCTTTCATCCATTTCGAGGCGGGACAGGACCAGCAGGTCACTGATGATGTCCGTCATACGCTGGGCCTGTTGCTGCATCAGTCCCCGCGAGAGTGCCAGATCCGGACAATCCTCTTCCGCATCTGACAGGGTCTCGAGGAAACCGCTGATGACGGTCAGGGGTGTGCGCAGCTCGTGCGAGACGTTGGCGACGAAATCCCGCCTCGCCTGGTCCAGATGATAGATCCGGGTGATATCGCGGGCCATCAGCAGGTACTGACGTTTCTTTTTTCCGAACGGCGTCAGCCGGATGGACAAGACCCTGGATTTCTCCGCCGGTGATATCAGCCGCAAGGGTTTCGAATACTGGCCGGTTTGCAGGTATTCGATCAATACAGGGTCCTTGAACAGGGTGGTGATCCGTTTGTCCGCACACTCGGGCCAGTGAAGCGCAAGCAGGGAGCTGGTGGCCGGATTGCACCATTCGATGTCCTTTTCCCTGCCAAGGATGACCACTGCATCGGGAAGCGCGGTCACTGCCTCCCGGAAACGCTTCACGAAACGGGACAGGCGCCGCTTGCGTTTCCGGTTACCCGTCTGTAGGTTACGAATCTGCCCGTAGACCTCCTGCCAGGGGCCACTCCCGTTCCGGTTCGGAAGCGGCTTTCCGGATCGGAGGTGGTCCTTCAGGCGCTTGAGCTGGCGCAGGTGCCAGCCCAGCATGGCTGCGGCAAGCAGGAAAAGAAAAAGGAAATACTGACCGGTGAATACACCAGCAGCCAGTGCTGCGAGGACCAGTCCTGATACCTGCAACCAGTTGCTCCCTGTCCCGGGGTGGTTCATGTTGGCCGGTTTGATGAAAGACAATCTGTTCAGTGAACGGTTTAGAGATTTTGTGCCGAAAATCCTTTCTATTATATCGCCTGATTATTACGGATTGATGCATACTTCCGCTATTGCAGTCTGTTTCACCGGGATTGAGCTCGTGCGCAGGGAGCAGATGCGGGATTACCGGGTCCTTGTCGATAGCCGGTAGCCGGCCCCTCGCACTGTCTGGACCAGCCGGTCGTGTCCGCTGGGCTCCAGAAGCTTGCGCAGCCTTCTTATGTGTACATCCACGGTGCGCTCCTCGACAAATGAGTCATTTGGCCAGGCATTGTCAAGCAATTGGGAACGGCTGTAGACCCGTTCCGGGTGTGTCATCAAAAAGTGCAGCAGGCGGTACTCGGTCGGCGTAAAACTCAATTCCAGGTTCCCGACAGTAACCCGGTGGGTATTCTGGTCCAGTTGCAGGCCGCCGATTTCGAGGGTCTGCGGAATCCCTGCCGGCGCTGTTCTGCGCAGGACTGCCCGGATGCGGGCGGTCAGTTCCACCTGGGAAAACGGCTTTGTTATGTAGTCATCGATGCCGGCGTCCAGGCCATCCACCTTGTTCCTTTCTTCGGAGCGTGCGGTGAGCATGATGATGGGAAGCTTGCGTGTGTCCGGGTTTTTTTTCAGTGCTCTGGCAAAGTCGATACCGGACAGACCCGGTAGCATCCAGTCGAGTAGCATCAGATCGGGCATCTCCTCCTCGATCAGACGGCGTGCCTCGGCCGCATTGCCTGCTTCCCGGTATTCGAAGCCGCTTTTGACGAGTGAAACCGTGATCAGCTGGCGGATCACTTCCTCGTCTTCGACAATGAGTATCTTGCTCATCCGCAAATGCCGGATTTACCGACAGGGGGGGTAACCTACGGTTACCAGCGTTGCGCCGATCGTGGTGTTAACCGTACCGGCCTTCGATGTAGTCAGCCGTCTCTTTTTCAGCGGGCGTTACAAACATGGTCTCAGTGGCATTGTGCTCTATAACCTTGCCCATCAGCATGAATATACATTCCTCGCTGGCTCGGCGGGCCTGGGCCATGTTGTGGGTGACGATGAGGATAGTATATTTCCCCCGCAATTCCCATATAAGCTCCTCGACGGCCTCGGTACCCTTCGGATCCAGTGCGGAGCAGGGCTCGTCCATCAGCAGCAATCCGGGTTTTACCGGCAGCAGTCTCGCTATGCAGAGCTTCTGCTGTTCCTCCAGCGAAAGTTCGGTGGCCTTTTTACTCAACCGGTCCTTTACCTGGTCCCACAGCAGTACCTGGCGCAGGGACGCCTCGATGATGTCATCCTGTTCTCCCTTCGAGGCACGCTGGTCCTTCATATGCAGCTTGTAACCGAATATCACGTTGTCGCGAATCGAGATCGGCAAGGGATTGGGGCGCTGGAATACCATACCAATCTGTTTGCGGACCTGTACCAGCTCGACCTGGGGATCATATACGTTGTGGTCAAAGACGTCGATCGAACCCTCGATCCGGACATACCCCAGTCGCTCGTTGATCCGGTTGATACTGCGCAGGAAGGTGGATTTTCCGCAGCCGGAGGGACCGATCAGCGAGGTGATAATACCCTTGCGGATATCGAGGTTCACATCGAAGAGTGCCTGGAATGTTCCGTACCAGAGATCCAGTCCGCGTGTGCGGATGGCATGTTCTGTTGAGGAATCGTTCATGGCAAGAGGGCTGGTATTCATGATCTAGTGTCCTGTATCGTCTTAAATGTACGTATCAGAGCGCCACAAATGGTTCACAGCAAGGCGCGGCTCGCAGGCAATGGTTGCCGCCCTTGTCAAGAGCAGCAACGCGGCTGTGGGCCACTTGTGGCGCTCCCTTCGGGCGAGGCGCTAAGCGGTCATCTGCGTTGTTCCATTGGCTTGACGTAGGGCCCACTATGCCTGCGCCAATGCGCCTAGCAGCTGACCGCTTAGCGTCTCGCTGATATGTGTATTTAAGACGATACAGGACACTAGTTATCCAAATCTGCCTTCCACATAGTCCCGCGTGCGCTGGTCTTTCACCGTACCCGTGAACAACTCCTCGGTTTCGCCGATCTCGACGCACTGGCCTTCCAGGAAGAACGCGGTTCGGCTGGCCAGCCGCCTTGCCTGCTGGACCAGGTTGGTTACCAGGATGATGGTTATCTCATGCTTGAGTTCCTTGAGTACGTCTTCAATTCGCATGGTCGTGACCGGATCCACGGCAATGGAGAATTCGTCCAGCATCAGCACTTCGGGATCCTGGGACAGGGCACGGGCAATGGTCAGGCGTTGTTGCTGGCCTCCGGACAACAGGCTACCCAGTGAATTCAGCCGGTCCTTGACCTCGTCCCAGAGAGCCGCCCGGGACAGGCAGCGTTCCACGATGACATCGAGTTCGGCACGCTTCTTGATACCGGCGAGCCGGGGTGCGAGTGCGACATTGTCATAGATCGTCATGGGCAGGCCGACCGGCAGGGGAAAGACAACCCCGATCCTTGAGCGCAGTGCATAGACGTTGTTCAGTTTTCTGGTATTTCGTCCGTTGAACAGGATCTCGCCGTCCACATGCATGTTGCGGTCGAACATGTCCATCCGGTTTACGGCCTTCAGGAAGGAGGTCTTGCCGGCATTAGCCGGGCCGATGATCCCGAAGATCTCGTGTTCATGAATGGTCAGGCTGACCCCTTCCAGTGCGCTCTTCTGGTCGTATTGGATACCGAGGTTCTTTATCTCCAGTTTGACGGGCGACTGCTCTTCGGCAGCGACAGGGGAATCTACGGATGCCATGGCCGGAGTTACCATTTTTTCTTGCCTCGCAGGTAGACGCGGAAGGCGATGGAAATGCTGTTCATGACCAGGACCATGGCAACGAGCACCAGTGCCACGCCATATGGCAGGTCTTCAGGTACGTTGGGTACCTGCGTGGAGACCACGAAAAGATGCAGGGACATTGCCATGGTCTGGTCGAAAATGCCCTGGGGCAGAAACGGTGTGAAAAAGACTGCGCCGGTAAACATGATGGGGGCGGTTTCGCCGGTGGTGCGCGATACCTCCAGGATCACACCGGTCAGTATACCGGATACGGCATTGGGCAGGACGACGCGGCGGATTGCCTGCCAGCGGGTTGCGCCCATGTTCCAGCATGCCTCCCGGAAGGCGTGCGGGACTGCCTGCAATGATTCCCGGGTGGCCACGATCACGACCGGAAGGGTCATGATGGCAAGGGTAAGACTTGCGGCCAGGATGCTGGTGCCGAAGCCGAAGAAGATGACGAATGCGCCCACGCCAAACAGGGCATGGACGATCGAGGGTACCCCCGCCAGGTTGATGATGGCCAGGTTGATCAGACGCGTAAACCAGTTGTCCGAGGCGTATTCGCTGAGGTAGATGGCGGCGGCTACTCCCAGGGGTACGGAGATCAGCAATGCGACTGTCACCAGCCACACGGTTCCGAGCAGGGCGGGAAAGATGCCGCCTGCGGTCATGCCATCGGTGGGGCTGGTAAACAGAAAATCGATCGAGAGGACCGAACTTCCCTTGACGATCAGGGTCGCCAGGATCAGCAGAACCGGTGTGATCAGCAGTCCGGTCATGAGCATGAACAGGATGCGGAACAGGCGCTGGACCTGGTGGTTCCGGTTATTGAGGGGAGATGCCTCGAACATGGTTTTATCCCCTTCGTATGCCGCGCACGATCAGATCTGCGCTGAGGTTGATGATAAAGGTGATCAGGAACAGAAAGATGCCGATGGTAAACAGTGCCTGATAGTGTTCAGAGCCTACGGCCGTCTCACCCAGTTCCGCGGCAATGGTAGCGGTCAGTGCTCGTACCGAGTCGAAGATGCTGGTCGGCATGTTGATCGAGTGTCCGGTAGCCATCAGTACCGCCATGGTTTCCCCGAAGCCCCGCCCGACACCCAGCAGCACGGCGCCCAGCAGACCGTTTTTTGCCGCTGGCAGCACGGTCTTGAAGATTACCTGCCAGCGAGTTGCACCCAGCGCCTCGGCGGCTTCCCGATAGCGGTCCGGCACGGCCTTGAGGGCATCCTCGGCAATCGAGGTCATGATTGGCGCGGCCATCAGTCCCAGGATGACACCGGCGTTGAGAATATTCAGACCGACCGGTACATTGAACAGATCGATAATCAGCGGGTTCATGATTGTTAGGCCGATGAAGCCCCAGACCACCGACGGAATGGCGGCCAGCAGTTCGATCAGCACCTTCAGGGTCTCGCGTGTCTTGCCCGTGGCGAATTCACCGATGTATATCGCCGCGCCCAGAGAAAAGGGGATGGCGACCAGCATGGCCAGCCCGGTGACGCTTGCAGTGCCGGCGATCAGGGCAAGGATGCCGTATTCGGGGTCCTCTTCCTCCGCCGGATACCAGTAGGGAGAGAGGAAAAATTCCCTGAAGTCGAATCGGTCGAGCAGAAAACCGATGCCCTCGGCGGTGATAAAGACGAAGATGCCGACGATAAAGACGATCGCCGAGATGCCGCCGATGAACACCAGCACCTGGATAACCTTGTCGATATACCAGTCGATATTGCGGCGGTCGAAATCACTGTTGACGCTCGCCGGGGTCGATTCTCGGGCGGCCACGGTCAGGATGCTCCCTCGCCACGAAGGATCTCCATCAGGTCGCTGACCTGAAGGGCGATATCGTGGTACATCTCTTCGAGCCGTCTCTCATCCGATTCGGTCCCTGTACCCGCGGGGGCAGAGCCGATATCCCATTCCAGCGGGGTTGTATGGAAGGGGATCTGGCTGAAATAGGAATGAACCGGCCCCTGCAGACTGACGATGACATGCAGTATGGACAGGTCCAGTGGGGTCTGGTCCAGCGGTTTCGGTACAGCCTTTTCCATGGAAACGCCATGCCGGTCCATGAACTCCACCATCGCCTGATTCAGCTCCGGGGCCTCGCTGCGACCGCCGCTGCTATAGTTGCCGCTCTCCGGAAAGTTCTTGCGGGCAATTGCCTCGGCGATCTGGCTCTGGCAGCTGTTGTCCTCGTCGATAAAAAGGATGTTATAGACCTTGGGTGCCTTGGTATCGCCGGTGACCGCGAACACGGTTTCCTCGCAGATATTCTTGGCCTGGTCGGCAATCCGTTTCAGCTGGGTGAAGACAGCGAATATCGCCAATACGCCCTTGACCTTTTCCCTGTCGTCATTGGTTGCCAGTTCGGCATAGATGGCATCGAGGTCATGCTCCATCTGTTCCTCGAGGACCATGGTGCTGCGCGCGGTATCCGCATTGAGTTCATTGAAGGCAGTCATTGCCTGGCGAAGCATCAACTGGGTCTCGCCGGCTACCCGGTCCAGTTCGCGGGCCAGCATACCGGCTGGCGCCACCTGCAGTTGTATGGCTTCCCGCGCGATGGTTACGGCATAGTCTCCGATACGCTCGAGCTGGATATTGGCACGGATCACCGAGGACAGAAAACGCAGGTGTCCCGCACTGGGCAGGTGCCGGGCGATGAAACCGTGGCAGAGCTGATCGATCTCACGCATCAGGCGATTGAC
>JARFQV010000296.1 GCA_029287615.1 Pseudomonadota bacterium
CGTGCGCAACGGTGGGCGTGCGGCCGACTATACCGAGGAGGCCGGCCAGCGTGTTATGTCGCGTGATGAATTGACGATCCGGGTGGATTTGGGAAGGGGAGATGCAGCCGATCGGGTCTGGACATGCGACCTGTCACATGATTATGTGCGCATTAATGCGGAATACCGGACCTGAGTCGACTCTCCCGTGATGGTGGTGATCAAATCGCGCTAGCCCGCATTTCTCACCAGATCGACACGATCTCGCTTGATCTTTGTTCCCACAAGGGATTTTTTTCCCTCGGAAATACACACGGGTATTCCGCTCAGTCAGAAAATCCCTTGTGAAAACAAATCTGCTTCGTGATCTCCGCGCCGACTGGTGAGAAATGCGGGCTAGCAGTTATCATCTCCTTTTTCATCTGTATCTCCGCTACCATCCGTATCTCCGCCGGCTTCTCCCGGGATCCGGTTTGTTTCATCCAGCCAGGCACCCAGGTCGATCATCTTGCAGCGTTCACTGCAGAACGGGCGCCAGCGCTGTTCCGATGACCATTCGACCGCTTTCCCGCAGTTGGGACAGGGTACGATTCTTTTGGCTTCCTGCATTTTTTCTGATTCTCGCGATGTTGCAACATATCCGGGCCGGAACGTTCAGATGCAGCAGCAGGCCAGTTCGAAATTGACGTCCTGGTCAGTCTGGAGGATACGGCTGTTGACGGTTGAAAAGTGCAGGAAGCGTATCGTGAACCGGTGCCGGCCACCGCTCATTTCCGCGAAATAAGGCACTCCGGCGGGCAGGGCGACGCGTACCAGCTGGCAGGGCAGATTGGGATCCAGATTTTTCTGGAAGAAACCGGACTTGGCAGTTACCGGCTTGAGTAGCGCGCTGTCACGAATGAGTTTCAATATCAGCTGGATGGCCTGTGCGATGGTGTCAAAATTACGCAACCAGTCGGCAAGGTCGTTGGTACGGTACTTGGATGGCTGCTGCAGCCAGTGATGATAGACAGGCAGGTCAAAATCACAAGTGCCACCCGGTACGCTGCTGCGTTGCTGGATCGTGGTCAGAAATTCGCTTTCCTTGAGGTTGTGGGCGATCTGCCCGCTGATGCTGTGTAGTTTGTCGATGAGTTCATCCATCTCGTTGAGCAGGTTGGTTAACTGGCTGCGATCAACGGCGGGGTTCTGCTCCAGTCGCGTCAGGCTGGCGCAGTGACGTTCCAGCTCCTTCATTACCTCGGCCTTGAGATCGGTGCTGCTGAAGATATCAGAGATATCAAGGATGCAACTCAGGGTGGTCCTGCTGTCCCATTCACTGGTGCGGTTGAGATAATACGCTGCCTGCTTGAACAGGAATTCAAGCCTCAGGAAGTTGCGTATCCTTTCGTTCAGGGGTTGTTCGTAGAGAACTCTTGTCGACACGGTGAATTGCTGCAGAAGCCAAGAATATTCGGGTCAGGTATTGTTACCCACACTGATCCAGTAAGCAAATCGGGCTAGCCGGCTTGCATGCCGATCAAGGTGCCCGATATAAATCCACTATCTAGACAACATGCTGAGTTTTAATGTAAATCTTTGATGTGTGTGGTAATCGATGATGCTGAACGGGTGCGCTGGAAGTCCGGCACCCGTGTTCTCATGCGGGAAGAGCAGGCTACCTTTTCTCCTGCGCCAGTGCCTGATATTTTGAATGCAGTGCGGCAACCTGATGCTCCAGCGCTTCCAGCGGACCGTCATTGACAAGAAGATCGTCAGCGGCCGCATTGCGCTCCTCACGGCTGATCTGGGAAGCAATCACTGCGCTGATTTCCGATGTGGTCATGGAATCCCGGGTCTTTACGCGCTCATATTGAAGTTCAACCGGTATATCGACGACCAGGATCCGCTCGACCATGTCCTGCTGACCGGCCTCCAGCAGCAAGGGAATGACGACCAGGCAATAGGGGTTGCTGATTCCCCTGATTCGGTTGGTGATTTCTTCCCTGACACGGGGATGGAGGATCTTTTCCAGGCGCTTGCGGGCCGTTGTGTCTGAAAACACCAGTTGCCGCAGTCGGCTCCGGTCCAGCTGCCCATCCGTTCTGATATATTCTTCTCCAAAACTGTCACGGATTTCATGCAGTGCCGGACTACCGGGGGAGACCAGCTCGCGCGCAATGATATCGGCATCGATTACCGGAACACCATATGTGGAAAAAAGCCTGGCTATCGTTGACTTGCCACTTCCGATGCCACCGGTGAGACCAACGACCAGGGGGGTGGGTAATTCCGGCAAGGCAGTCTGACGGCGCGGCTCAGAGGCCACTCAAACCGGCCCAGCGGAGATAGCTGCCGGTGATGTCTTCTCCCCATAACAGGGCAATCCAGCCAGCAGCAGCGAGATAGGGTCCAAACGGGATAGGTTGCTGGTGATCGCGGCCTTTCAGGACCATGAGCAGGATACCGAAGAATGCTCCGACTACCGTCGACAACAAGACGATCACCGCTAATGCCTGCCAGCCCATCCAGGCACCCAGCATGGCCAGTAACTTGAAATCTCCGTAACCCATACCTTCCTTGCCGGTCAGGATCCGGAATAACTGGTAGACAGCCCACAGGGAGAGATAGCCCGCCATGGCGCCGATAATGCTGGCATGACTGTCGGCGAATACCGGGTACAGGCTCAGGGTAAGTCCAAGCCACAGGAAGGGCAGGGTTATGGCATCAGGCAGAATCTGGTGATCGTAATCGATCATGCTCAGGGGAATCAGTGCCCAGGTGAGCAGCAATGCACACGCCGCCTGCAAACCGAATCCGAAGTGCCAGGCCACGATTGCCGAGAGCAGTGCGGTAATGAGTTCTATCAGGGGGTAGCGTGGCGAGATGGGTGTTCTGCATTCCGAGCAGCGTCCCTTGAGCCAGAGGTAACTCAAAAGGGGAATGTTTTCGAGTACTCCGATCCGGTGACTGCAATGCGGGCAGCGCGATCCCGGCCGGATCAGGCCCAGTGGCGGTTCTGCCTGCCCGGCCGTGGCTTCACCGTTGATCCTGCTGCATTCATCCTGCCATTCCCGCTCCACGATCAGCGGGAGGCGGTAGATGACAACATTGAGAAAGCTCCCGACCAGCAGGCCGAGAACGGTCACGGTGCCGATGAAAAAAACCGGCGAGGTCTGAAAATATTCCAGCAATATCATCCTTGTCTATTGCCGGCGATACCGGCCCCAATACTTGTTTCAGGGATCGGTATGATAACCCGGATGATCAGATAACCGAACCCAGTTTAAAGATGGGCAGATACATCGCAATGATCAGTCCACCGATCAGTGTGCCGAGGATGGACATGATGATTGGCTCGAGCAGGCTGCTGAGCGCGTCCACCGCGTCATCTACTTCCTGTTCGAAGAAGTCTGCCACCTTGGCCAGCATACTGTCCAGCGAACCGGATTCCTCGCCAATGGCTACCATCTGTTCAACCATGTTCGGAAACAGTCCCGTCTGATTCATGGCGAATTGAAGTTGCTGCCCTGTCGCCACACTGTCACGGATCTGCAATACCGCATCTGCGTACACGATATTACCGGTTGCACCGGAGACTGAATCCAGCGCCTCAACCAGGGGTACGCCGGCCGCGAACATCGTGGACAGGGTACGTGCATAGCGCGCAATAGCGGCCTTGTTCAGGATGGCGCCTACGATAGGCACCTTCAGTACCATCCTGTCAAGTAGATGGTTGAATTTTCTGGATCGTTTTTTACCCTGCGAAAATCCAACCACGCAGGCAATGATCACCCCGAGAATTCCCAGCCACCACTGCTGTACAAAGGCAGAGAGGTTGAGGACCATGCGCGTGAAGGCGGGGAGATCTGCTCCGAAACCCTTGAAGAGGGCTTCAAACGATGGTACCACAAAGATCAGCAGTATTGCCGTGACAACGACCGCAACCACGATGACCGCAATAGGATAAAACATGGCCTTCTTGATCTTGCTCTTGAGTGCCTCGGTCTTTTCCTTGTAAGTGGCGATCTTGTCAAGCAGGTTTTCCAGGATACCGGCCTGTTCTCCGGCGTTGACCAGATTACAAACCAGGTCATCGAAATACAGGTGGTGTTTCCCGAGAGTCTGTGCCAGGCTGGTGCCTGACTCGACCTCGTTTCTGATCTGCATTAGCAGTTCCCGCATGCCGCGGTGTTCATTACCCTTGCCGATGATATCGAATGCCTGTACCAGGGGTACCCCGGCCTGCAACATCGTGGCCAGTTGGCGAAAGAATACCGCAATGTCCTTGGGCGTGATCTTTGTCTTGCCCTGTTTGGAAAACAGTGCCGACTGTTTGCTGACCTTTAGCGGCTTTATGCCCTGTTTGCGCAGATTGGCCTTGATGAGTGCGGGGTTGCTGCCCCTCGTCTTCCCCTTGACACGGGTGCCGCGTTTGTCTGTCCCGACCCAGTTGAAGACATCCTGTTGAAGTGCCTTTTCCGCCATGACTTAATCCTTGGTGACTCGGTTAATTTCTTCCAGACTGGTTAGTCCCGACTTGACTTTCCGCAAGCCGGACTTGCGAAGGTCTGCAATACCCTCTATCGCAGCCTGGTCTGCCAGTTGTATGGAATTGCCATGTTCCATGATAATCCTGCCCATCTCTTCCGATACCGGCATGACCTGGTATATGCCTACCCGTCCCTTGTACCCGCTCGTGCACTTGTCACATCCGACCGGTCCGTACAGCCTCAGGTCATCCAGATCATCTTCAGTGAAACCTTCCTCCAGCAGGGCATCCCGCGGTACTTCCAGTACGGTCTTGCAGTCATTGCAGAGCCGGCGAGCGAGCCGCTGGGCAATGATCAGATGGACAGCCGAGGCAATGTTGAAGGGTGGAACTCCCATATTCGCGAGACGGGTCAGGGTTTGCGGTGCATCGTTTGTGTGCAGGGTGGACAATACCAGATGGCCGGTCTGGGCCGCCTTGACAGCGATTTCCGCTGTCTCCAGGTCGCGGACCTCGCCGATCATGATGATGTCCGGGTCCTGGCGAAGAAAGGCGCGCAACGCCTCCGCGAAGGTGAGACCGGCCTTTGGATTCATGTTGACCTGATTGATGCCCGCCATATTGATTTCCACGGGGTCTTCACAGGTGGATATATTCCGGTCTGAGGAATTGAGCAGGTTCAGTCCGGTATACAGGGATACCGTTTTTCCGCTTCCGGTCGGACCGGTGACCAGTACCATCCCGTAGGGTTTGTTGATCGCCTCCAGAAACAGTTTCTTCTGGTCTTCCTCATAGCCCAGTGCATCGATACCCAGCTGGGCGCTGGTCGGATCCAGTATTCGAAGCACGACCTTCTCGCCGTACAACGTGGGGCAGGTGTTGACACGGAAATCAATGGCCCGGTTCCTCGACAGGTTCATCTTGATTCTGCCATCCTGCGGAACCCTGCGTTCAGCGATATCCATCCGGCTCATGACCTTCAGACGGGCCACGATGCGCATCGCCAGAGCAAGGGGAGGTGTTGCGATCTCATGCAGAACGCCGTCATGCCGGAACCGCACGCGGAAATACTTTTCGTAGGGTTCCAGGTGTATATCGGAGGCACCCCGGTTGATGGCATCCAGCAGGACCTTGTTGACGAAGCGCACCACAGGAGTATCACTGATTTCAGCAGAATCTATATCCTCGCCTGCAGAATTCTCATCCTCCGAGGTGATATCCAGGTTATCCAGGTCGGCGTCCATAAGCTCGGACATGGTGGTGTCCATGGCTTCCAGAGCTAACTCGATGGCCTTTTGCAGAGGTTCATCCTCGACAAGTACTGCTTCGGTATTGATGCCGGTGTTGAACTTGATTTCGTCAATAGCACCAAGATTGGTGGGATCGGATACCGCCACATACAAGCGGTTACCACGCTTGAACAATGGTAATGCATTATTCTGCCGGATCAGCTTTTCATCCACCAGCTTGAATGCGCTGGCCTCCATGTCCATGGACTGGATGTCAAACAACGGTACCCCGAATTCCTGGCTGCCTGACCAGGCGATATCATGGCCACCCAGGATTTTATTCTCGACCAGATAACTTACGAAGGGTTGCTTTTTTTCGAGGGAGGCCTCATATGCATCCTCGGCTACCGATTCTTCCAGTAATCCATCCATTATCAGGCGTCTTGCCAGACCGCCTACGTTCAACGTCGGGTTAGTTGTAGCCATAGGATTGTTCTAACTTGTCTGTCATGTGTTGTGCTGTGAACCAGTACTGAAGTACCGTCAATCGTCTCTTCAGTATGTCTGCATGCCTGATAGATCGCTAATGCTAAAAATGGTGTGTGCAGGACCGTCTGCACCAAGCCGGTCGTTAAATCCGTGCAAGGGCGCGACCTGCTGATTACGGCTTACCGATAGCATTACGCCTCCTATTTACATGAGACTCTTTCGCCAGTTCGACGGCAAACTTTAGTTTATCGGGAGGCGTTGTTTGCCGAGACAGCATCGATCATGCACTAAATGGAGCGCAACAGATTTTAACTATATGAAATGTAAGAATAATCATAATGTGTCGCAATGTGGGGGGTATTCGGCAGGAAGCTGGATAAGTCGCTGTGATGATGCGCGGAGAATGCCCGCCGGCTGAACTGAAGGGGCTCACCGCCCTTACAACTCTTCGTTTGCCGTTATGGGTGATTCGCCTGGCAATGGCAGGCAAGGGATCATGGATGACGGGAACCACTCAAGGCTTGAGGGATAATTACGATAAAGTAAGTTGTTGTCTGTGATATTATCGTGCCGCTTGCAAAGGCAGTTGTTACAAGAACAGGGATGAGGGGTGGAACCAGGGAAGATCCACTGTCATTGATGGCAAATACACATCCGCAAACAAATTTGAAAGTCATCATTCTTGCCGGCGGTTACGGAACCCGGCTATCTGAGGAGACCTCCGTTATTCCCAAGCCGATGATTGAAATCGGTGGGCGGCCGCTGCTCTGGCACTTGATGAAGTTCTTTTCAGCGCAGGGCAGCAGGGAATTTATTATTGCCCTTGGGTACAAGGGGCATGTCATCAAGCATTATTTCCTGCAATATCCGCACCTGCAGTCAGATCTCAGAATCAATCTTGCCAACGGTTCTGTAGAAGCTGTGCAGAAGTTCTCCGAAGACTGGTCTATTGAGCTTGTTAATACCGGACAGAACACAATGACCGGCGGTCGCCTCAGGCGCCTGAAAGACAAAATCGATAATACGTTTATCTTTACCTATGGTGATGGTTTGTCTGATATTGATATCAGCAAACTTGTCTCTTTTCACAAATCACATGGCAAACTGGCAACGGTAACCGCTGTCCGGCCGGTTTCCAGGTTCGGCCTTCTGCGCCTTTCAACAGACGATCAGGTACTTTCGTTTGCGGAAAAACCCGATTACCACAACGAGCTCATTAACGGTGGTTTCTTTATCCTGGAGCCGGAAGTACTGGACTATATAGATGATGATGAAACGGTCTGGGAACGAGGTCCATGCGAGCGTCTGGTTGCCGACGGACAGATGATGGCCTACCACCATGATGGTTTCTGGCAATGCGTGGATACATTGCATGAACTCAGGCTGCTGCGTGACATCTGGGATGAAGGAATCGCAGAATGGAAGGTCTGGCAGTGAATCCCGGTTTCTGGAGTGGCCGCAGGGTATTGATCACCGGACATACCGGGTTCAAGGGCAGCTGGCTGTCTGCCTGGCTGGAAATGCTTGGTGCGAAACTTTGCGGCTATTCTCTTGCGCCCCCTACCGTGCCGAATCTGTTCACGCTGCTGAATTTATCGGAACGAATGATCTCTGTTGATGGTGATATAGGTGACCTTCAGCGTCTGCAGAAGACAATGCAGGAATTTCAGCCGGAGATAGTCCTGCATCTTGCTGCGCAATCCCTGGTCAGATATTCGTACAGCAATCCGGTCGAGACATATGCAACCAATGTGCTGGGGACTGTTAATCTGCTTGAAGCTGTTCGTCAGACCACCAGTATCAGCTCCGTGATTATCGTTACCAGCGACAAATGCTACAGAAACCGCGAATGGCTATGGGGCTATCGCGAAAACGATGAACTGGGAGGGCATGATCCGTATTCAAGCAGCAAGGCATGTGCCGAGATGGTTGCCTCTGCTTACAGGGATTCCTTTTTCCAGAAAAAGTCCGGTGGGCATACGGTAGCGATCGCGTCGGTACGTGCGGGTAATGTTATTGGCGGAGGGGACTGGGCGGATGACCGTCTGGTTCCCGATCTTTTGCGTGCCTTTACCAACGGTCAGCAGGCGGATATCAGGAATCCCGATGCGACCAGGCCATGGCAGCATGTACTGGAACCTCTTTCCGGATACCTGTTGCTGGCAGAATTGATCGGCGACCGCCCTGATCTGGCCGGCGCCTGGAATTTCGGGCCGGGCAGTCGTGATGTAAGGCCGGTCTCGTGGATCGTCCGGCGCCTGGCAAGCCTGTGGGACGGGGAGTCCGGATGGAGTACTGACAAGCGCAATCATCCTCATGAAGCTTATGCGCTTTCACTTGACTGCAGCAAGGCGCACACCCTGCTTGGCTGGTCACCCCGGCTCGATATTGATTGTGCACTGGAAATGACGGTCGACTGGTTCAAGGCATACATGGCAGAAAAACCGGTGCCGGAGATCACCCGTGCACAGATTGAGCAGTTTCAGGAAATGGGAGCGGGATAGTGCCGGGCGGTTGTCGATTCTGCAATACCCGGCTACAGCACACCTTTGTTGATCTGGGTATGTCACCACCCTCGAATGCGTATCTGGATGCCGCCCGGTTGAACGGCATGGAACCGTTCTTTCCGCTCCACGCATGGGTTTGCGATCAGTGCAAGCTGGTCCAGCTGGAAGAATTCGAAACACCGGAAAACATATTCAGTGATTATGCCTATTTCTCGTCCTATTCGCAGTCCTGGCTTGATCATGCCCGCCAGTACACTGACATGATGATTGACCGCTTTGATGTCGGCAAGTCCAGCCAGGTCATCGAGATCGCGAGTAATGACGGTTATTTGCTGCAGTATTTCAGGCAGAAGGATATCCCGGTGCTGGGGATAGAGCCGGCAGAGAACGTGGCCAGGGTTGCTGCTGCAAGAGGCATAGACACGCGGGTTGCCTTTTTCGGAATGCAAACGGCTGAAGAACTGAGAGCGGAGGGCAGGCGGGGTGATCTGATTATCGGTAATAATGTGCTGGCTCATGTACCCGATCTGAACGGTTTCGTTGCCGGGCTGCCAATCGCCCTTGCCGATGGCGGGATTATTACCATGGAGTTTCCGCATCTTCTGTGTCTCATGAAAGAGCATCAGTTCGACACGATCTATCATGAGCATTTTTCCTACTTTTCACTGCTAACAGTGGAAAGGGTCTTTCGGCAACATGGGCTGAAACTCTTCGATGTAGAAGAACTGACCACTCATGGGGGATCGTTGAGAATATTTGCCTGTCATGCGGGAGATAATGACAAGCCCGGTTCCAGTCGACTTGTGGAACTCAGGGACAGGGAATTGCAGGCTGGTATGGACCGGCTGGATACCTACCTGGAATTTTCCGGAAAGGTGCACGAAACAAAGCGGAATCTGCTGGAATTACTGATCCGGCTTAAACGTTCAGGCAGAAGCATAGTTGGATATGGCGCACCTGCCAAGGGCAATACCCTGCTTAACTATTGCGGTATTCGTACTGACTTCGTTGACTACACCGTTGATCTCAGTCCGCACAAGCAGGGGAAATTCCTGCCGGGAACCCATATTCCTGTCATGGCGCCGGAGAAAATTGCGGAGACAAGGCCTGACTATATCCTGATCCTGCCCTGGAATCTTTGTGAGGAGATTCTCGAGCAGCTGGAATATACCAGGCAATGGGGGTGCAAATTCATAGTTACGACACCGGTGGTACGGGTTATTGAATGATATTCAGGTCATTGAAACTTGACGGTGCCTTTCTGATCGTACCGGAACCGCATGAGGATGAGCGCGGATTTCTTGCACGCACATTCTGCAAGCAAGAATTCGAGAGTCATGGACTGGTGCATGACTTTGTTCAATGCAACATTTCCTATAACGAAAAGACCGGTACCCTGCGTGGTATGCATTATCAGGAACCGCCTCATGCAGAGGTAAAAATCGTCAGGTGTACCAGAGGTGCTGTCTTTGATGTAATTGTCGACATCAGGAGAGATTCCGTGACCTATGCGCAATGGCATGGCCTGGAGCTTAGTGAATCAAACAGACACATGCTGTATGTGCCACAGGGATTTGCGCACGGGTTTGTAACCCTTGCAGATGCCACAGAGGTTTTTTACATGATGTCGGAAGTTTATGATCCAGGCAGTGCGCGGGTTCTTTGCTGGAATGATCCGGTGGTCGATATTGCATGGCCGATAGAGCCAGGAATCATATCTCCACGCGATCAATCCGGAGATGTACTTCCCCGATTATGAACATTGGGATTATCGGTTCAAGCGGGGGAAGTGCCTTCAGCCAGATTGTGTCAATACTCGATGCATGTTCCGTAGCCGATCATGAATTTTATGTGGTTACAGACAGAAAATGCGGGATGGGGCGGTTTTGCGAGGAACACGGGATCAGCCACGCGCTGATATCCGAGCCGAATAATGAATTGTTCTCACGGCGATGCCTGGATCATTTCGGAGCGGCGGGACCGATGGATTTTATTCTGCTCTTTTATACCCGGTATATCTCTCCGGTATTGTTCAGGGAGATGCCAACCCTGAATATACATCCATCACTGCTGCCTTCCTTCAAGGGATTGCATGCAGTTGAAGACGCGTTTAAGGCAGGATGCAAGTTCGTTGGCTGTACCCTGCATGTTGTGACAGAGAGTATAGATGATGGTCCCTTTGTGGCGCAGGCAATAGCGCCTGTATCGCAAGGAGCAGAAATAGCTGACTGGAACCGGATATCATTTTTTCAAAAGGTATACCTGGGCCTCCTGGCCATAGAACTGGTGGGCGAGAAAAGAATTTTGTTTCGGGACTTGAATCGTGAGCTTGTTGTGCAAGGGGATTTGCGCACCTCGGGCAATTTCAATCCGTGTATCAGCTCGGAGTCCGTGGAAAACGAACTTGTAAAGCTGGCTGCCATTCAGAATGTTGGATTTCAACCATGAGTTCGATCGTGATTTCACAGCCCATGTTCTTCCCGTGGGTGGGTATTTTCGAGCCACTGAAAATTGCGGACAAATACGTGCATTATGATGATGTACAGCTTCCGAATGGCAGGAGCTTCGTGAACCGTGTGCAGGTCAAGGGCCCCGAAGGTACCCGGTGGATGACTGTTCCGGTAAGCAAGGAGAAAGGAACACCCATCAACGAGACCAGAATTCATTACGGGTCAGACTGGAGGCTGTCTCTTATAC
>JARFQV010000357.1 GCA_029287615.1 Pseudomonadota bacterium
GGTTCTGGTGGTTCGGCGATTACAATCCGTCTGATACCGTTAGTGATTTCGAACGTCTCTTTCGCATCCACCTGTCCAATCTTTATCATCTGCTAGGCAAGGAGTCGCCGGAATATCTGTCCCATGTCTTTACCCACGGCAGTGGAAAACCGCAACTGGGAGGCGTCATGCGTCGTGGTCAACAGGGCGGATGACGACCGGTATAGAGAGTTGACCAGGGATTTGGACATATCGGATAACAATATATTGCAGGCCAGGCAAAGGTCGATCGACCTGTTCACGAGCCGTCGGGCCGGCCTGTTACTTCATCCCACTTCCCTGCCCGGCCCTTCGGAGAGCGGGGACCTCGGTCAGGAAGCACACAGGTTTATTGATTTTCTGGTCAGCTGCGGTATGTCCGTATGGCAGACCCTCCCCCTGGGACCTACACACGATGATCGTTCGCCATACCAGTGCCTGTCTGTGCATGCCGGAAATGAACAACTGATCAGTTTGCAATGGCTCGTGGACCGGGGATGGCTGGATCAGCATCTACCACCTGAAAACGGCGTCGACGCCAGAAAGCTGCGCAGGGTTCGACTGGCGGCGGCCAGAAACGGCTTCAAGCGCCATGCGGAGAATGGGGATCGGGAAGCTTACACAAAATTCCGCGACGGCCAGTCACACTGGCTGGATGACTATGCCCTCTACATGGCCTTGCGTGAGGATCAGCATCACAAGCCATGGTTTGAATGGCACTTACCCCTGAGAAATCGCGATCCCGCGGAAATCTCGGCAGCACGCAAGCGGCTCGCGGCCTCCATAGAACAGGTTTGTTTCGAGCAGTTTGTATTCTACCGGCAATGGGATGAACTACGTGCCCATGCACATGAACGGGGCATCACACTGTTCGGAGATCTGCCGATCTTCGTCGCTCATGATAGTGCAGATGTCTGGGTGCATCGGGATCTGTTCACCCTGAATGATGCCGGTCAGCTCGAAGTGGTGGCTGGCGTACCGCCGGACTATTTTTCAGAGACCGGGCAGCGCTGGGGTAATCCTCTCTATCACTGGGAAAGGATAGAGGCGGATGATTTCAACTGGTGGATCGAAAGGGTGCGGACACAGCTGGGGCTGTTTGATCTGGTACGCCTTGATCATTTCCGGGGGTTCGAAAAATACTGGGAAATACCCGCAGAGTCAGAGACTGCAGAAAATGGTCACTGGGTATCCGCCCCCGGGACAAAGTTGTTTTACAGGCTCTATGAGGAATTCAGATCGTTACCATTGGTTGCCGAGGACCTCGGTGTGATTACACCGGAAGTCGAGGCCATGCGCCGGCAGTTCGCCTTCCCCGGGATGAAGATTCTCCAGTTTGCCTTCGAGGGTGGTCCGTCCAACCCCTACCTCCCGCACAACCACGAACTCGATTGCGTGGTATACACGGGAACCCACGATAACGATACGACCGCAGGCTGGTTCTCGGGACTGGCGGATGAACAGAAACAGTATGTCATCGAGTACCTGGGCAGTACGGGAAACAACATGCCGTGGCCGATGATTCGCGCTGCCTTGATGTCGGTATCCTGCCTATCCGTCCTGCCGCTACAGGATGTGCTTGGTCTTGGCAGCGAACACAGAATGAACATTCCGGGCAGATCCGGTAACAACTGGCAATGGCGATTCCAGTGGGATCAGATCCCGGAAAATCTGGACCGTGACCTCAGGCATCTCGTGGAACTCTACGGGAGAATCGGCTAGATCCAGATCATCCGTCCGGTTTCGAGCGGGTGGCTGAGCAGTCTATGATACGGATAGGCGCGAATCTGGAAGAACTGCAAGCCGGGCAGGGGGGGCAGCAGATCCAGATCGAACAGGGTCTCTCCGTCATCATTCCTACCACTAGCCTCGAACCGGAAACATGTGTGGGGAAGGAACTTGTTTTGTTCGTCCTCGCTGCCCACCACGCATTCCACGATTACATCCTCCGGGGCAAGACCACCCAGCTGGGCTGCCACACGGATCGGTACTTTATCACCCGTGCCGATCGATTCCCGGTTCTCGCCGATGCGGCGCAGGCTTGCCTCTGGCCAGAGTTCCCGGATCCTGGTCTTCCAGGCAGCCAGTTCACGCGCCCCTTTATTGTTATTCTCGGCAAGTGTACTGTGGCGGTATATGGCCGGGGTATAGAAATCGAGTACATAATCACGAACCATGCGCTGGGCATTGAATTTGGGAAGGACCGACTTCATCGACTCCTTTGACTTCTTGACCCATCCTTCCGAGTATCCATGCCCGTTGCGTTCGTAATACAGGGGGATAACCTGCTTTTCCAGGATATCCAGTAATTCATTGCCTTCCTGCCAGTTGCGGAAATCGGCATCAAACTGCGGTCCATGGGGCGTGATTGCCCAGCCGTTTTTTCCGTTGTAACCCTCACCCCACCAGCCATCCAGAACGCTCAGATTAAGCACTCCATTCATGCCGGCCTTTTGCCCGGAGGTGCCGCTGGCCTCCATCGGGTATTCCGGCGTATTGAGCCACACGTCCACACCGTTGACGAGACGGCGTCCCAGTGACAGGTCATAGTTTTCCAGTAATATGATTTTCCCCATACACTCGGGACGTCTGGAGAATTCATGAATAGTACGAATCAAATGCTGCCCCGGAAGGTCATGCGGATGTGCCTTGCCGGCAAATATCAGCAATACCGGACGTTTCGGATCATTCAGCATTTTTATCAGGCGGTCCGGATCGTTAAACAGCAGTGTGGCCCGTTTGTAGGTTGCAAACCGGCGCGCAAATCCGATGATGAGAATATCGGACTCGAATGGGGTGAGATACTGGGTCAGTCTTTCGATCTGGGCCTCACTGCATCCATTGCGCCGATGCTGGTTCATGGCGCGCTGCCAGACCTTGGACAGCAGGTCTGTCTTCAGTGACTGGCGCAGGCTCCAGAAACTGTGATCGGGTATATCGTCGATACGTTGCCAGTATTCCTCATTCAACAGTTCATCCCGCCAGGCCCGGCCAAAACGCATGTCATAGAGATTGGACCACTCGCGCGCCAGGAACGTCTGCAGATGTACGCCATTGGTCACATGCTTGATCGGGTTTTCTTCAGGCAGGATCTGGGGCCAGATATAAGCCTCCATTTCGGCCGCGACTGTGCCATGGATGGCGCTGACGCCATTGTGAAATCGTGATCCCCTCAAGGCAAGGGAAGTCTGGTTGAAACCACCTGGGTTACCCGGGCTGGCGCCATACTGGAGAAAACGTTCCAGATCGATGCCCAGTTCCTTGACGTACTCCTCGAAATAACTGCTGATCAGGCTGTGATCGAAGATATCATGTCCGGCCACGACAGGGGTGTGCGTGGTGAAGACGGTGCCCGAGGCCACCAGTTCAAAGGCACTGTCAAAATCCATGCCTTCAGCAACATGTTCCCGGCATCTCTCCAGACACTGGAATGCCGCATGCCCCTCATTGATATGCCAGACCGTCGGTTTCATATTCATGGCACGCAATGCGCGTACCCCCCCGATTCCCAGCACAATTTCCTGCTGAATGCGGGTATTGGTGTCACCACCATATAGCTGATAGGTGATCACACGGTCCGCTTCCTCGTTTTCCTCCAGGTCACTGTCCAGAAGGAATAACCGGATATGTCCGGCACGGGCCTCCCAGACCCTCAGGTTTACCTTGCGTCCGGGAAGGTCGACATGCACATGCAGCAATTCACCGTTTTTATCGGCAGCATGCCTGAGCGGAAGCTGGTTGAAATCCGTGGGTGCGTAATGGGCAATCTGCTCGCCTTCCTCGTTGATGGTCTGGGTGAAATACCCCTGGCGGTAGAGCATTCCAACCGCCACGAAGGGAATACCCAGGTCGCTGGCCGCCTTGCAATGGTCGCCCGCCAGGATACCGAGACCACCAGAGTAGATTGGCAGGCTTTCGTGAAACCCGAATTCCGCGCAGAAATAGGCGACAAGATCCTTTTTCGCATCGAGGTACTGCTCGATGACGGGGTGCATGGCCTGCTTTTTGTAATTGTCGTAGGCCGACAGTACCCGCTCGAAATCCTCCATGAATACACGGTCTTTGAGCGCCTTTTCCAGTCTTTTCTGCGCTACACGGCGCAGAAATGTCTTGGGATTGTGGCGGCAGGATCCCCACAGATCCTGGTCCAGGCGGGTGAACAGCCGTCGTACCTGCCTGTCCCAGCTGTAGAACAGGTCACTGGCGAGCTCTTCCAGGCGTTCGAGACCTTCCGGAATCTGTGGCTGGACTTCAAGTGTATAGCGGGTTCCTGACATAATTGTGTGGTTTCCAGGTGTAGGGCATTGTATGCCGCGTAGATAGAATCCGTGCTGCTGCCTGGCGGTTCTCTCCGTTCAGAGCGCACATAATACCGGTACACGGATGATAGAAGAAACCTGGCAGGCCTGAACCAATACTAATTTGGTGCCGGGGGCGGGAGTCGAACCCGCACGGGCAATGCCCACCTGATTTTGAGTCAGGCACGTCTACCAGTTCCATCACCCCGGCATTCCGGATTCGTAGTATAAGGCATAGCAACGGGCGGGCAAATCAGGGCCCTGCCTGTCACCTGTGCTACCATCCCGCCCCATGCTGCGCAGTGATTTTTTCTATGAGCTTCCGGAAGAACTTATCGCATCAGAACCTGCACAGGAACGCACGGCCAGTCGCCTGCTGTGCCTGAATGCCGCGGACGGTCGGGTGGAAGACCGCGTATTTACGGAACTGCCCGGCAAGCTCAGGCAAGGCGATCTGCTGATCCTCAATGATACCAGGGTTATTCCAGCCCGACTGTATGGTCGGAAATCAACCGGTGGCAAGGTGGAGGTTCTCGTCGAACGTATAACCTCGGTGCATCGTGCGCTGGCCCATGTACGGTGCAGCAAGTCACCCCGGGTGGGTAGTCGCCTGACACTGGAGGGAGGAATTGAACTGGAGATCAGCGGGCGGGATGGTGATCTATACGAGCTGAGGGCCGAGGATACCCGGCCGCTGACTGACGTGCTCGAGGAATTCGGACATGTACCCCTGCCTCCCTATATACGGAGAGCGGACCATGAGGGTGACCGCGAGCGATACCAGACAGTCTATGCCCGCGAGCCTGGTGCTGTGGCTGCACCTACCGCAGGCTTGCACTTTGACGAGCCGATGCTGGGGCTTCTTTCCGGGATGGGTGTCGAGACGGCGTATGTGACCCTGCACGTTGGCGCAGGTACCTTTCAGCCGGTTCGAGCGGGTCACCTGCGGGATCACCGGATGCACCCCGAATATCTCAGGGTCAGCGAGGAGGTATGCAGGAAGATAGAAAAGGCGCGTGCCAGGCAGGGTCGTATTGTTGCGGTCGGGACGACCGTGGTACGCAGTCTCGAGAGCGCGGCGCAGAGCGGCCGGTTGCTACCCTTCGAGGGGGATACCGAGCTTTTCATAACGCCCGGGTATCATTTCCGTTGCGTGGATGCGCTCCTGACCAATTTTCATCTGCCTGAATCGACCCTGCTGATGCTGGTCTGTGCCTTTGCCGGATTCGAACCGGTCATGGCTGCCTACCGGCATGCCATTGAACAGCGTTATCGTTTCTTCAGTTACGGGGATGCGATGTTTATCCAGGGTCCGGATCGCTTGCAGGCGGGCTGACGATGCAATTTGAACTGCTTTCTACGGACAACAGGGCCAGAAGGGCCAGAATGAGCTTTGACCGGGGGGGCGTGGAAACCCCTGCCTTCATGCCGGTTGGCACCTATGGCACCGTAAAGGCGATGACCCCGGATGAAGTTCTTGAGTCAGGGGCCCAGGTAATACTGGGTAACACCTTTCATCTGATGTTACGTCCGGGGATAGAGGTGATTGCACGGCATGGTGATCTGCATGGGTTCATGCAGTGGGATCGTCCGATCCTGACGGATTCGGGCGGGTTCCAGGTTTTCAGTCTGGGTGAGCTGCGCAAGATTACAGAGCAGGGCGTGCACTTCCGCTCGCCGGTCAATGGTGACAGGGTCTTCATGGGACCCGAGGAATCGATGCATGTACAGCGGGCACTGGGTGCCGATGTGGTGATGGTATTCGATGAATGCACACCCTATCCGGCAACAGAAAGCAGGGCCCGTACCTCGATGGAAATGTCCCTGCGCTGGGCGGCTCGCAGCCGTGATGCACACGGTGATAATCCGGCTGCACTCTTCGGCATCGTCCAGGGAGGTATGCATCTGCCCTTGCGGCAGGCATCCCTGGCGGGTTTGCGGGATATTGGTTTCGATGGTTATGCCATCGGCGGGCTATCGGTGGGAGAGCCACTGGAGATGAGGCAACAGGTATTGTCCGCTATTGTGCCGCAAATGCCGGCTGCATCCCCCCGATACCTGATGGGTGTGGGGACACCGGAAAATATCGTAGAGGCAGTCCGGGTCGGGATCGACATGTTCGATTGCGTCTTGCCCACAAGAAATGCCCGTAACGGACACCTGTTTGTTCGCGAGGGTGTGATCCGGATCCGCAACAGCCGTTACAAAATGGATACGCTGCCACTGGATGAGGCTTGCCGGTGTTATACCTGTCGCCATTACACTCGTGCCTACCTGTATCACCTGGACAAGTGTGGCGAAATCCTTGGCGCAAGACTGAACACGATACATAACCTGCACTACTACCAGGAACTCATGCAGGGGCTGCGGACCTCCATTGGACAACAAACACTGGATGATTTCGTGCAGGAATTTTATCGCCTGCGAGGTCAAACAGCGCCGGCTATGCCATAATAAGCGGCTGTCAAATCGCGGTTCGATCTGTCTGAAACACGCGATATTTGCTAACTAATTGTTTTGTAGTACTATTTTTATTTCAATCAGATAAAAGGACTGCATTCCATGAGCTTTTTTATATCCGATGCCTGGGCACAGGCGGCTCCCCAGGGTGAACCGAATGCCCTGATGAGCTTTCTGCCGCTGATACTCATCTTTGTGGTTTTCTATTTCCTGCTGATTCGTCCGCAAACCAAGCGAGCCAAGGAACACAAGACCATGGTAGAGGCCCTCGCCAAGGGCGATGAAGTAGTAACCAACGGAGGACTGCTGGGCCAGATTACCAAGGTTGGTGATAATTTCCTGGTTGTTGAAGTGGCGGAGGGCACCGAGGTAAAGGTGCAGAAGCAGGCCGTTGCAAGCCTGATGCCGAAAGGAACAATCAAGGGTCTATAAAATTTCGCGCGGATTCTTCAGCCGCACTACGCAGGAAGCCGTTTCATGATTAACCAGTACCCCGTATGGAAGTATTTACTGATTATCGCCATCATCCTGGCTGGTGTGCTCTATGCCTTGCCCAATCTGTACGGGGAGGATCCCGCGATACAGATCTCAGCTGTCCGGGCTGAGGCCGTGAGCGATGAAATCAGCGATTCCTTGCAGAGGGTGCTCAGGGAATCCGGGGTGCCCGTCAAGTCCACCGAACTGGCGGACGGACAGCTTCTGGTCAGGTTCCCGGACACGGAGACCCAGCTCCGTGCTGTCGACTATATCAAGGCGTCGCTGGACAGTGGATACGTTGTAGCCCTGAATCTCTCACCAGCCACTCCGAACTGGCTGAGATCACTGAATGCACTGCCCATGTACCTTGGCCTGGATCTTCGTGGGGGGGTGCATTTTCTCATGGAAGTAGACATGAGGGCGGCTATACAGCAGGCGATGGAACGCAACGCGGGTGACATACGCACCTTGCTCCGCAAGGAAAAGGTCCGCTACTCGATCATCCGGCCGGGGC
This sequence comes from Pseudomonadota bacterium, assembly GCA_029287615.1. GTDB lineage: Bacteria > Pseudomonadota > Gammaproteobacteria > UBA9214 > UBA9214 > JARFQV01. The sequence goes on from JARFQV010000357.1 coordinate 7,768, forward strand.
TGGATTCGGTCAGTATCAAGTTCAGGAACGAACAGGAGCGTGAAAAGGCCATTGACGTCATCGATCGGGATTTCGGCAATCTGGTGCTGACCAGTCTCGATGACGATGGTATCGAACTGGTGGCAAGCCTGAGTGATGTTGAAGTGCGGGAAACTGAGAAATTTGCCTTGCAGCAGAATATCCTGACATTGCGCAATCGTGTGAATGAACTCGGTGTGGCCGAGCCGGTAATCCAGCAGCAGGGTAGTCAGCGAGTAGTCGTGCAGTTGCCGGGTGTTCAGGATACCGCGACGGCAAAGCGTATCCTGGGTGCAACAGCTACCCTGGAGTATCGCGCTGTTGATATCGAGCATGACGTGGATAAGGCCCTGGCAGGCGTCACGCCCCCGGGTTCAAGACTGTATCGTGAGCGGGATGGCCAGCCCATACTGCTCAAGAAACAGGTCATCGTGACCGGTGACCAGATCGTGAACGCCCGCTCCGGCTTTGACCAGAATTCCGGCAGTCCGATGGTGAGTGTAACCCTCGATGGAAAGGGGGCGCAGAAAATGCTGGCCTTCACCAAGGAAAGCGTGGGTAAACCCATGGCCGTGGTGTTTATTGAAAACCGCAATATCGTGCGGCTCGTGGACGGGGAACCGGTCAGAACGACCCGTAAGGTCGAGGAGGTCATCAGTGTGGCCACCATACGCGATGTCTTCAGCAAGCGTTTCCAGACCACGGGACTGGACAGCCCCAAAGAGGCACACGAGCTTGCCCTGTTACTGCGTTCAGGCGCACTGGCAGCGCCTATCAATATCATCGAGGAACGAACGATCGGGCCAAGCCTGGGCAAGGAAAACATCGAGCAGGGATTTCTTTCGGTCGTAATCGGTTTCTGTCTGGTACTGGTCTTCATGGCGCTGTACTACCGGGTGTTCGGGCTGGTTGCGGATCTGGCGCTTACCCTCAACCTGGTGCTTATGGTTGCCATACTTTCGTTGCTGCAGGCAACGCTGACCATGCCGGGCATTGCCGGTATCGTCTTGACCGTAGGTATGGAAGTTGATGCCAATGTGCTGATCTTTGAACGCATTCGTGAGGAGCTGCGAAACGGTAACAGCCCGCAGGCGAGTATACATGCCGGATACGAGAAGGCCTTTTCCACGATAGCGGACGCTAATATCACCACGCTCATCGCCGCGATAGTACTTTTCAGTTTCGGCACCGGACCCGTCAAGGGTTTTGCGGTAACACTTACGATCGGGATACTGACCTCGATGTTTACGGCAATAATGGGTACGCGCGCGGTGATCAACCTGATCTACGGGAACCGGCGTGCTGCCAGGTTGCTGATATGAGAAGCACCGGGATCGATCCACGCAAGGTGAGATCCGGAAAGGCATCTCGTATGGTTTTTTCAATCTCTGTGCCTGCTAACACCCGATAGGAAACAATATGCATCTGCTCGGTAAAAAAACCACGATTGACTTCATGGGCAAGCGGAAAATCGCTTTAGCCCTGTCCGTTTTACTGCTCGTTGTCTCGATTGGATCCCTGGTTGTTCGCGGGCTGAATTTCGGGATCGATTTTACGGGCGGAACACTGATCGAAGTGGGATATGCAGAGGCGGTCGAGCTGACCGGAATACGCGACACACTTGATGCTGCAGACCTGACAGGTGCCCAGGTGCAGCACTTCGGAACCTCGCGCGATGTGCTGGTGAGGATTGCACCCCGGGACGATCAGAGCAGTGCGCAGCTGAGCGAGCGTGTCCTCACGGCACTTCGCGATCACAACCCGAAGGTTGACATGCGACGGGTAGAGTTTGTAGGCCCTCAGGTAGGGGAGGAACTCACCGAACAAGGCGGGCTGGCCTTGTTGTACGCGCTGATCGGTATCCTGATTTACGTTGGTCTGCGATTTCAGTGGCGCTTTGCCGTCGGTGCGGTGGCGGCACTGTTTCATGATGTGCTGATCATCATCGGCATGTTTTCCCTGTTTCAGTTTGAATTCGATCTCACGGTGCTGGCGGCACTGCTGGCAATTATCGGTTATTCGCTCAACGACACGATTGTGGTCTTCGACCGCATCCGGGAGAACTTCCGCAAGATGCGCAAGGGCAGTCCGCTGGAGATCATGAACCAGTCGATCAACCAGACACTCGCCCGCACCTTGATGACATCCTTTACCACCCTGCTGGTTCTGTTTTCATTGTTCATCTTCGGTGGGGAGATTATCCATTCCTTCTCGCTGGCGCTGATCAGCGGTGTTCTGGTGGGAACCTATTCTTCAATTTATGTGGCCAGCACGACTGCCCTGGCACTTGGTGTTACCAAAAGTGATCTGATGCCGGTAAAGAAAGAGGGTGCGGAGGTTGATGACCGGCCCTGATGGACAGGTGGCCTGAATACCAGCCCGCATTTCTCACCTCGCCCCGCGGTGAGAGATGCGGGCTAGCCGGATAGAGCCGGCGTGATATGGGGCCGGATCTTTTTCAGCATGGCGGCAAAGACCTTGGGGTTCCCGGTGACCAGATTGCCGCTTTCCAGGTAATCATGTCCGCCGCTGAGGTCTCCGACCAGACCACCCGCTTCCTGGATCAGTAGTATGCCGGCAGCCATATCCCATTTGCTGAGTCCGATTTCCCAGAAACCATCCAGTCTGCCCGAGGCTACGTAGGCCAGGTCCAGGGCAGCGGAGCCAGCGCGACGAATGCCCGCAGTCGGGGGTAGCAGTGCGCGGAACATTTCCAGATAGGCATCGAGATGCTGCTGGTCCTTGAAGGGAAAGCCGGTACCCAGAAGAGCGCCATCCAGGCTGGTACGCGTGGCGACACGAATCCGCATTTCGTTGAGCTGAGCCCCCGCACCGCGTGACGCTGTGAACAACTCCTGGCTGAGCGGATCATAAACGACTGCCTGTTCGAGTCTTTTCCCGTGTTGCAGCGCAATCGAAACGGCGAATTGCGGAAAGCCGTGAAGAAAATTGGTAGTGCCATCCAGGGGGTCGATGATCCACTGGTATTCATCGCCTGCCTGGGTGCCGCTTTCCTCAGCCAGAATGCCATGATTCGGATAGGACTTGCGCAGCGTGGCGATAATTTCCTGTTCGGCCTGCTTGTCTACCTCAGTGACAAAATCATTGCGGCTCTTGGCGGTGACCGATAGCTGTCCAACCCGGTCGAGTGCCCGTACGATGAGATTACCGGCATTTCGTGCCGCGCGTACGGCAATGTTGAGCATCGGTTGCATGAGAGACTGATCCAGGAAAGTTCTGCCGGGGATGAGAGGGTGTGAAGAATACCAGAGTTGGACTGGCTGCGTTGCAAACCGGCTAACTGTGAATCAGACCGATGGCCTCACCCATCCGTACGGGATTATCGGCCTGTATATCCGGTTCCCATTCCGCCTGCCCCGGACCATAGAGTACGATGACCGTTGATCCCATGTTGAAACGACCCATTTCCTCACCACGATCGAGCTGAATACCGGGTTGTTCTGCTCGATAGCTTGTCACCTCAATATGGTCTCTGTGAGGAGGAGTGACCACCCCGGACCAAACGGTTTCAATACAACCAACGAAGACTGCACCGATCAATACCATGGCCATGGGCCCGCTAGTGGTATCGAAGACAGCCGCCATCCGCTCATTGCGGGCAAACAGATCGGGGATGGACCGGGTGGTATGCGGAGCAACACTGAAAAGTCGGCCCGGGATATATACGGTTTCCTGCAATCGCCCGCCGGTTGGCATATGCACGCGATGATAATCGCGCGGTGACAGATACAGGGTGGCAAAGATACCGTCCTGAAATGGTGCTGCCCGTTCCGCATCGCCGCCCAGCAATTCGACCAGAGAGAAAGACCTGCCCTTTGCCTGGAAGATGCGCCCGTCTGCTATGCGGCCGATCTGGCTGATCCGGCCGTCGACGGGGCTGATTATGCTGTCATCTGTACCGTGTAGCGGGCGTGCGCCTTGCCTGAGGGCGCGGGTAAAAAAGCTGTTGAAGCTGGGAAACCCGTGCGGATCTGTGATACGGGCATCCGCCAGGTCAATCCGGTAGTGATCAATGAACCAGCCGATCATTGCATTCTTCCAGGGCTCCCACTGCCATCGGGCAGCAGAGTACATGGCCCGGGATAGCAGGTGATGGGGGAGGGGATATAACGGCAGCGACCGGATATAGTCAGTCAGGCTGGCCGAGCTTTGTTGTTGCATGTCCATAGGGTACTTCTGTATTGAGTGGTGGTGATGGTGGTGATGCTGCGGTTGCTGATCCCCGCCCTTGCGTACCGTTGCGTCGAACTGGAATCGTGTATCGTCGGAAAGATGAAACAGGAAGTCGACCGTATCACCCTCTTTAAGCGGGTTGCCGGGGTTCATCAACATCAGGTGTCTCCCTCCCGGTTCCAGAACCAGCTCTCCTCCTGCCGGTACAATCAGCCCCGCCTGCGGGACCATGCGGGCGATACCGTCCTCGAGTACCGTTCGGTGAATCTCCACGGAACCGAACTGCGGGCTGTCGATACCCACCACGGTGATGTCGCCACTGCCATTATTGACCAGTGTCATGTAAGCGGCCAGTACCTCTGCGGTCGGTGGTCCCTCGCGAACCCAGGCTTCCCTGATGACCAGTGGCATCTCCTCCGCCAGGGACGGACTGGCTTGCAGCAGGAGGCTGATCAGTGGATAGAGCAGATATTTCATTGTGTTTCTTCGTAGTAACGGGCGATCTTGATAAAGTCTGCTTCGATTTGGGATGCCGAAAGAGGAGGCGAGAAAAGACCATAGAACCGGCCTTGTGGATCGACAAGCAGCACGGAAGCGGTGTGGTCCACGAGGTAACCAACGCCGTTCCCCTCATTGACACGCATGTGCATAATGCCCAGAAAGCGGGTCAGTCCTTCAATTGCCTCGGGAGGACCGGTGAGGCCCGAAAATTCCTTGTTGTAGTATGGTACGAATTGCGCAAGTCTCTCGGGAGTATCCCTTTCAGGATCGACGGAGACAAACAGGAACCGCGCATCCAGACTGCTTTCCGGGTTTGACTCGAGCCGGGTCGCCACACTGTTCAGGACGGAAAGTGTGGTCGGGCAGACATCCGGGCAATGTGTATATCCGAAGAACAGGAAGTTCCAGTGGCCGATCAAATCATCCGGGGTAAAGGATTCTCCCTTGTGATTGACCAGTTCGAAGGCAGGCAGATCGCGGGGACCCGGCAAAAGGGTCGCCCGGATATCATCCGGGACCGGTACGGTCTTCGGAGAAAATATCTGGCTGCCAACCCAGAGACCCGCAGCGGCGGCGGCGATTGCCAGCCACCAGATCTGGTGTACCATTCCCGCTTTCTTCTGTGGTGTCGTATTGTTCATGGGGCGGCATTATCCCATAGGGGCGTTGTGCTTCATATATCACCCGATATTTATTAATATAGTTAATAATAACAATAATAAATATACTAAACATAAAGTAAATTATTAACTGTGGCGGTGTCCCTGGTACCACTTCTTCCAGTCGACAAGCCAGTGGATGTGTGCATTATGCTATGAAAGAGTCCAATCTACCGGCGCAGGAGCTGAAGACCGTACGGGATTTTATTCGCTGGGGTGCCAGTTACCTTGGCCAGGCGAAACTGACGTATGGCCACGGGACGGACAATGCCCTTGATGAGGCCGCTTGTCTGGTTCTGCATGCAGTACACCTTCCCCATGATATTCCGGATCATTTCCTGGATGGAGTGCTGACACAAACCGAGCGACAAAAAGTGCTGGAGTTACTGCAGGACCGTGTAGCTACCCGCCGGCCGGCGGCCTATCTGATACATGAGGCCTGGTTCGCCGGGCTAAGATTTTATGTCGATGAGAGTGTGCTGGTGCCTCGTTCGCCGCTGGCGGAACTGATCGGAAATAACCTGGCCCCCTGGGTGGAGGAAGGGCGGGTTCGGCATATACTGGATCTGTGTACGGGTAGTGGATGCATCGGTATTGCCTGCGCGGTTGCCTTTCCGGATGCCTGGGTCGATGCGGTGGATATTTCACCCGAGGCCTTGTCGGTTGCCCGGCGAAACGTCGCTGCGCATCATCTGGAGGATCGAGTCAGGATAATTCAGTCTGACCTGTTTACCAGTCTGGATGATTCCACCTATGACGTCATTATATCCAATCCTCCCTATGTGCCGCACAATGTCATGGCTGAACTGGATAAGGAATACCGCCACGAGCCAGCGCTGGGTCTGGTGGCGGGTGAGGATGGGCTGGACATCATCCGGCGGATCCTGTCGGACGCAGCCGCTTACCTGAATGAGGACGGGGTGCTGATCGTTGAGGTGGGTGACAGTCAGGAGATGGTTCTGCAACAATATCCCGAAATACCTTTTCTATGGCTGGAGTTCGAACATGGCGGTCATGGTGTATTCCTTCTGGAGAAAGAGCAACTGATCGCCTGGCAGGCGTGATCAGCCTGAATCATCGTACATAACCTTGCCTGGACGCCGGCATCCCAGCGCGATTGGTTTACTGAATGAAGATGGAGCAGTATTGATGAGTATGCGTCCGGCGACACCGGAAGACTATGCCGGTCTTGTGGATCAGGCCTTGTTCGAGATGGATGCCCTTCGGCAAGCCGCCGATTGGGATACGGATTCGCCTGACAGTGAAATGCCGTATCTTGATTACCTGGAGACCGAGGTGCGAAAGCTGCGGGCTTCCATGGCGGATGGCAGTTACCACTTCGGCAGGGTCGATCTCCCGTTCATGTCGATGGTCAGGAAGCTGGATGAGGATACGTTGCCATTCAGAAAACTGTTCTATGTCATCAATGCCACTCATCGGGAGGGGCTTGATGCGGGCTAGCCCGGGTACCCGGCGATGGATAAGTATGGTTCGCAGTACTGGCCAGGACCCAAATCAGTACTTGCTGCGATAGATCAGCCCGGGCTTGATCAGAATCTCGTCTCTGCCCAGCTGATCGAGGGGAAATTCCCCGTCGATGTTGGTTGCTATCCGGTCAAATACATAGGTGCTGTCATTGGACTGGATGGTTTCATAGATCGGTTGCCCCAGATAGATTCCAACTTTCTGGTTGTTCTGAACGCTTGGGTGGGCCACTGTTTTGCTCCTCGTGATGGGTCAGACAGATAGATGCAGATAGCTATAATCTCCATTCGGCAAATGAACGGGTAACTTGAACGATTTCCGGGCATCCAGGAAAACGCGACGCAGCGCATGCAACCCGTTACAATTCTGTTGATTGAAGGCCACCAGATCAGGAACATCCATGTCCGGTAATACATTTGGTAAACTGTTTACGGTCACCAGTTGCGGCGAAAGCCACGGGCCAGCCCTGGGGTGCATCGTGGATGGCTGTCCTCCGGGGATGAAACTGGCCGCTGATGACTTGCAGCGTGACCTCGACCGACGCAAGCCAGGCAAGTCAAGGCATACCACACAGCGTCGCGAGGCGGACGAGGTCCAGATTCTATCCGGGGTGTTCGAGGGCAAGACCACGGGGACGCCTATTGGCCTGTTGATCCTCAATACGGACCAGCGCTCGAAGGACTATTCGAAGATCATGGACCGGTTTCGTCCGGGGCATGCCGATTACACGTATCAGCAGAAATACGGTATCCGGGACTATCGGGGGGGTGGTCGCTCATCGGCGCGTGAAACGGCGATGCGGGTCGCAGCAGGGGCGATCGCAAAGAAATATCTCCATCAACGCTATGGAATACGTATCAGGGGCTACCTGGCCCGGCTGGGACCAATTGGTCTGGAGCCCGTGGATCTCGATAGCGTGGACGATAACCCCTTTTTCTCGCCCGACCCCGGTAGGGTGGAGGAACTGGAGAAATATATGGATGCCTTGCGAAAGGAGGGCAACTCGATCGGGGCGAGGGTTAACGTAGTAGCCAGCGGGGTACCCCCCGGTCTTGGTGAGCCGGTTTTTGATCGTCTCGATGCCGATATCGCGCATGCCCTGATGAGCATCAATGCAGTCAAGGGGGTGGAGATCGGCGCAGGTTTTGCTTCAGTCGAGCAGAAAGGTACCGAGCACCGGGACGAAATTACACCGGATGGTTTTCTGAGTAATCATGCCGGAGGGGTTCTGGGCGGCATCTCTTCCGGTCAGGAGATACTCGCGAGTATCGCATTGAAACCCACCTCGAGTATTCGTCTGCCGGGACGGACGGTCGATCGGCAGGGGGGGGCGGTCGAGGTGATTACCACCGGCCGGCATGATCCCTGTGTCGGCATTCGTGCAACGCCGATTGCGGAGGCCATGCTTGCTATCGTCCTGATGGACCATGTCCTGCGTCACAGGGCCCAGAATGCGGACGTAGGGTTGAAATTGCCGCCGGTGCCCGGTACATAGGGGTTGATCTCCCTTGTAGAAATCTCCCGGCTGACCGTCACTGCCAGCCATTGACTGGTCAGCTAAACATTCCATGATCTACTGGCGGTTGTCCGCATTCTATCTGTTTTATTTCGCCTCATTGGGAGCATTGGTTCCCTACTGGAGCGTCTATCTGAAGTCGCTTGGTTTCGATGTGGTGCAGATCGGCGAACTGGTTGCCATCCTTATGGCAACCAAGATCGTGGCCCCCAACGTGTGGGGCTGGATCGCGGACCACACCGGCAGACGCATGTCGATCATTCGCATGGCGTCATTGCTGGCAGCGATTTCATTTATCGGTGTCTTCCTCGGCAGCAGTTACTGGTGGATGGCGCTGGTGATGTCCGTCTTCAGCTTCTTCTGGAATGCCTCGCTGCCCCAGTTCGAGGCAACCACCATGAACCATCTCGGAGATCAAACCCATCGTTACAGCAGTATTCGCCTCTGGGGTTCTATCGGTTTTATCCTTGCCGTGGCAGGACTGGGTTTCATCCTTGAAAGGCACAGCGTCGACTGGTTGCCCATCATCATTATCGGTCTCTTCGCGGCGATCTGGCTGAGCAGCCTGTATGTTCCGGAGCGGGCGGCCGGTCATCAGTCACTGGATAACGAGCCATTGCTCAGGGTGCTGGGTCGCAGGGAAGTCCTTTCATTGCTGATAGTCAGTTTCCTGGTACAGGCAAGTCATGGTCCCTACTATACATTTTTTACACTTTATCTTGAGGGTTACGGGTATTCCCGTGGCGTGATCGGCCAGTTATGGGCCTTGGGTGTGGTAGCGGAAATCGGCGTTTTTCTGGTTATGCACCGCTGGTTGCCCCGTTACGGCGCACGTCGTTTGTTGCTGGTTGCCTTGCTGTTGACGACGCTACGCTGGCTATTGATCGGAAAGCTTGCCGGTAACGGGTGGGTGGTTGCCTTTGCCCAGACGCTGCATGCAGCCAGTTTCGGTATGTATCATGTGGTTGTGATCTACATGATTCATAATATGTTTACGGGTGTTCACCAGGGACGGGGGCAGGCCCTGTACAGCAGCCTGAGTTTTGGAGCGGGTGGTGCTGCCGGCAGCCTGATCAGCGGATACCTGTGGAATGGCTTCGGTCCACAGTGGATGTACCTGGCCGCAGCGGTGATGAGTGCCTGCGCAGTGTGGGTGACCTGGCAGGGAATTTCTGACCGCTGGTAGAGACTATTGTCCATGTTTTCATGGTGCGCTTGATTTATAATGCACCGTTTGTATATCCAGGAACAGACTGATCTGCTGCTGACAAGCCTGATTGGCCAGAATTACCGATCAATCCCGTTATACAGGGGCACTATGCGCCTGAATGACCGGAAAATCCGGATCTGCCAGTCTTGCCCTCGCCGCGATCGCAATTCCCGGGCAGGCATCTTGGGGCTGGACAGGAGATATGGTCGGCAAAACACTGTATGACAAATTATGGGACGCCCATGTGGTGCGGGTCGATAATGACGGCACCGCGCTTCTGTATATAGATCGGCATCTGGTGCATGAGGTTACCTCGCCTCAGGCCTTTGAGGGTCTGCGGCTTGCCAGCAGAAAACCATGGCGCCCGCACGCTATTCTTGCCGTGCCGGATCACAATGTTCCCACGGTATCCCGCAGCGAGGGAATCGATGATCCGATTTCGAGGCTGCAGGTGGAAACCCTGGGCAGTAATTGTACTGAATTCGGTATAACCGAATTTTCGATGGGTGATCCCCGGCAGGGTATCGTGCATGTCATCGGACCGGAGCAGGGCGCGACACTTCCGGGAATGACAGTGGTCTGCGGTGATTCCCATACTTCCACCCACGGTGCATTCGGGGCTCTGGCATTCGGTATCGGTACATCGGAGGTTGAGCATGTACTGGCTACCCAGTGTCTTATCCAGAAGAAATCAGGGAACCTGCAGATACGGGTGGAGGGTAAGGCGGGACCCGGTGTTTCTGCCAAGGATATCGCCCTGGCGATCATCGGACATATTGGCACAGCCGGCGGTACCGGTTATGCAATCGAGTTTGCCGGCTCCGCAATCCGTAGCCTGAGCATGGAAGGTAGAATGACCCTGTGTAACATGGCAATCGAGGCAGGGGCACGGGCCGGCATGATTGCGGTTGATGAGGTTACGCTGGACTATCTTGCCGGCAGGCCCTATGCCCCGAAAGGTGATGAGTGGTTGAAAGCGGCATCGGTATGGGCGGATCTGAAAAGTGACGATGATGCCCGTTTCGACAAGGTGGTGAGCTTGGATGCCACGGACATCTCTCCCCAGGTCACCTGGGGGACTTCGCCGGAGATGGTGGTATCGGTGGATTCCAGGATTCCTGATCCGGAAAATGAGCCGGACCCGGTAAAGCGGGAAGGGATGAAACGGGCCCTTGTATACATGGCACTTGAGCCGGGAACACCGATCACCGAGATCAGGCCCGACAGGGTGTTTATTGGTTCCTGCACCAATGCACGAATAGAGGATCTGCGAGAGGCTGCGCAAATTGCGCAAGGACGCAAACTCAACGAAAGCATAAAGCAGGCGATCGTGGTACCGGGCTCCGGGCTGGTAAAGCGCCAGGCGGAAGATGAGGGCCTGGATAAAATCTTCCTGGATGCCGGCTTTGAATGGCGGGAGCCGGGCTGTTCAATGTGTCTGGCAATGAATGCTGACCGGCTGGAGCCGGGAGAACGCTGTGCCTCCACATCGAACAGAAACTTCGAGGGGCGTCAGGGGCAGGGTGGTCGCACTCATCTGGTCAGTCCGGCAACCGCAGCAGCGGCGGCGGTTGCCGGTCACTTTGTCGATGTGAATGAGTTTTAAATGGAAAAATTCGAGACACTGTCAGCTATTGTCGTTCCTCTGGATCGGCATAATGTCGATACAGACGCGATTATTCCCAAGCAGTTTCTGAAATCCATTCATCGCAGCGGTTTCGGGCCCAATCTGTTTGATGAGTGGCGTTACCTGGATCGTGGTGAGCCCGGCATGGATAACAGCAGCCGGCCGCTAAATCCTGACTTCGTGCTCAACCAGCCGCGCTACAAAGGCGCCGGGATATTACTGGCACGTGAAAATTTCGGTTGTGGTTCATCCAGGGAACATGCCGTGTGGGCATTGCTGGATGCCGGGTTCCGGGTTGTTATTGCCCCGAGTTTTGCAGATATCTTCCACAACAACTGCTTCAAGAACGGTGTACTTCCTATAAGCATCGATACGGGGATCGTGGATGATCTGTTCAGGGCGGTTGAGGAAACGCCGGGTTACAGGCTTTCGGTTGACCTCGAGCGGCAAATCATAGAAAAGCCCGACGGGGAATTGACACGGTTTGATATCGATGGGTTTCACAGACAGTGTCTACTGGAGGGACTGGATGATATTGGGATGACCCTGAAGCACCGGGAAGCCATACGCCGGTACGAGGAAAGGAGGCGAAAGGATGCCCCCTGGCTATTTAATAAAATAGATTAGGAATATTATATAATATATTGTTATGAAAAATAAATTATTAATTTTGCCAGGCGATGGCATTGGTCCTGAAATTATTGCCGAGGCAGAAAAGGTGCTGGATTGTTTGCATACCGATTTCGGTCTTGAGCTGGAAGTCGAGCAGGGGTTGGTCGGCGGTGCGGCTTATGAGGCTGAAGGTCACCCACTGCCTGAGTCAACGCTGTCCCTGGCCCACGATGCCGATGCCATACTGCTCGGCTCGGTTGGTGGTACGAAATGGGAGACGCTGGATCGTGCGCTGCGCCCGGAACAGGGATTGCTCGGGTTGCGCGCAGCGCTGGAGCTTTTTGCCAATCTGCGCCCGGCGATCCTGTATCCACAACTGGCTGATGCATCCACGCTGAAACCGGAGGTGGTTTCCGGGCTGGATCTGCTGATCGTGCGGGAGTTGACCGGTGGTATCTATTTCGGACAGCCGAGAGGTATACATATCAGGGATGACGGTCAGCAGGAAGGGATCAATACCCTCAGATACAGCGAGGCTGAGATCGAGCGAATTGGACGTTCCGCTTTTGAGGCAGCCCGCAAACGCGACCATCGCCTGTGTTCCGTTGACAAGGCCAATGTACTTGAGTGTACCGAGTTATGGCGGCAGGTCATAACCCGCATTGGCGGTGACTACCCGGATGTGCAGTTGAGCCATATGTATGTTGATAATGCGGCCATGCAGCTGGTACGTGCTCCCAAGCAGTTTGATGTCATCGTGACGACGAATATGTTCGGGGACATTCTGTCTGATGCGGCGGCGATGCTGACGGGATCGATTGGCATGCTGCCATCTGCATCGCTGGACAGTCTGGGGAAGGGAATGTACGAGCCGATCCATGGTTCAGCACCCGATATTGCCGGTCAGGGGAAAGCCAATCCGCTGGCAACGATCCTGTCGCTTGCCATGATGCTGCGTTTCAGTCTCAACAGGCCGGAGCTGGCCGACATTATCGAGGCGGCTATAGGCCGGGTTCTCGATGATGGTCTGAGGACACCCGATATTGCCGCCAGTGGGACACAGACTGTTGGTACGCGGGATATGGGTGATGCCGTGGTCGCTGCCTTGCGGCCATGATCTTTACATATGACTCGGGTGAGTAAACATGACTCGTAATTTTGATGTAGCCGTTGTCGGTGCGACCGGTGCGGTGGGTGAAACCATGCTGGATATACTGGCTGAAAGGGATTTGCCGGTTGGCACCGTATATCCCCTGGCGAGTGAGCGTTCGGCGGGAAAAAGTCTGCGCTACAAGGGTAAACGGCTGACAGTTGAGGATGTCAGTAGCTTCGATTTTTCCAGGGTGCAGATCGGTTTGTTTTCGGCCGGTGCCTCGGTTTCGGAAAAATATGCGCCTGTTGCGGCAGAGGCTGGCTGTGTTGTCATCGACAATACATCATTCTATCGATACGATGCGGATATCCCGCTTGTTGTTCCGGAGGTCAATGCCCATGCCATCAAGGACTATACCAACCGGGGGATTATCGCTAACCCGAACTGTTCCACTATCCAGATGCTGGTCGCGCTGAAGCCGATCCATGACGCAGTTGGCGTGCGTCGAATCAATGTCTGTACATACCAGGCTGTTTCCGGTACCGGTAAAGAAGCTATTGAGGAACTGGCCAGCCAGACGGCGCAGTTGCTGAATGGTAAACCGGCCAAGTCCCGGGTCTACCCGAAACAGATCGCATTCAATGCACTGCCGCAAATCGATGTATTTCTCGAAAACGGCTACACAAAAGAAGAAATGAAGATGGTTTGGGAGACCAAAAAGATTCTGGAGGACGAATCGATCGAGGTCAATCCCACCGCAGTACGCATACCGGTTTTCTATGGGCATTCCGAGGCGGTTCATATCGAAACCCGCGACAAGATCACGGCGAAACAGGCGAGGGAGCTGCTGGAGGAGGCGCCGGGTGTCGTTGTCATCGATGAGCAACGGGATGCGGGATATCCAACCGCGGTGACTGAGGGCGCTAACCATGATCCGGTCTATGTCGGACGCATTCGGGAGGATATCTCTCATCCCAAAGGTTTAGATTTGTGGGTTGTCGCCGATAATGTGCGCAAAGGCGCGGCACTCAACAGCATCCAGATCGCTGAAATACTGGTCGCCACCTATCTGTAGGCCATTCTCACCCATCGCTGTTCGGGGGGGCATTGCCGCAAAGAACGGGCCATCCGTCATGGACAGGTTGACGTATATGGAAGCAGGAAACTCACTCTCGAGGGGGAATTATGTTTAGGAAGTCGGTCCTTGCATTGGCGATTATAGGGGTTGCGGCATCGGTAAATGTGTACGCCCTGGGATTGGGTGCAATCGATATTAAATCGTCTTTAAATCAACCGCTTAAGGCGAATATTGATCTTCTTTCCGCGACAGATGAGGAACTCGCCGAGTTGAAGGTCGCTGTTGCATCAAATGATGCATTTCGCAAGGCAGGCCTCGAGCGTCCCCTCTTACTGAATGATCTGAAGTTCAAGGTTGAGCGCAGGAATGATGGAAGGGCTGTCATTCTAGTCAGTAGCCGTGAACCGGTGCAGGAAGCATTTCTGGATTTCCTGCTGGAGGTTAGCTGGAGCAAGGGTAAACTGGTACGTGAATATACCGTGCTGGTGGATCCACCGGTAACCATGCCTGGCAGTCCTGCAACTGGACAGGCGCCGATTGCGGGTACCAGTCGTGCTTCCGCAGTCTCCCGTCAACCGCTGACCAGCCCTGCGTCACGTATCAGGTCCGCCACTGCATCAAGTGCGGCCACCGCTGCATCCAGCGGTTATACCAGTGGCTCCGGCCAGTATGGTCCGGTGCAGCGCAACGAGACCCTGTGGTCGATTGCCAGCAGGGTAAGGCCCGATACGAGTGTGAGTGTGGAACAGATGATGCTGGCGCTTCTTCGCGCCAATCCCCATGCATTTGCCGGAAACAATATCAACAACCTCAAGGCAGGATCTGTCCTGCGCATTCCGGATACAAACGAGATTACCTCCATAAGCCGCAGTCAGGCGCTTGCAGAGTCACGCAGGCAGTACCAGGAGTGGAGTGAAGGTACACAACAGGGAGATGTAGTCGCAGAGAGTGCGGTTACAGACACCGTGCCGGCAAGTGAATCCCGTTTGCAACTTGTTACGCCCGATCCCGAGTCCATGGAGACTTTGGTTACCAGTGGAGAGACCGGATCAACGGATACCCAGAACAGTGAAATAATATCACTGCGTAACGATCTTGCACTGGCCAATGAGGCAGCCGAGGCGGGCCTGAGTCAGGCCAAGGAACTGGAGTCCCGCATGGCCGACCTGGAGAGGCAGGTCAATGTAATGCAGCGGCTGATTCAGCTCAAGGATGACGAACTGGCAAGATTACAGAACCGGTTGTCTGCGGAGTCTGCTGTGGAATCCGGATCCGTTGCTGTTGAGGCATGGGAGCCCGAAACCCTCGCGGATTTGGCCCCTGATGAACCATCTGCGGAACAACAGATTGCCGTGGTGGATCCTTTGTTTGAGGAATCAGTCGCAGAAACCGGGACTGCGGAAGCGGACATAGAGATCCCTGAAGCGGAGCCGGTACCCTCAATCGGAGATGCGGAACAGGTTGTCGTAACTGAAACCGAAGCGCTCGTTGAGGAGCCTGCTCCGGCACCGGTTCAGCAAGAACCAGGCCTCGTTTCGCGTTTCCTGGATAATCCCCTGCTCAGCGGGCTCGGGGCTCTGGTGGTCCTGATGCTTGGCGGGCTGGTATGGGCCAGTGCGCGGCGTCGCACCAGCGGGGAGAGCACCTTCCAGGAAACCATCCTGCGGGATCAGACAATACCGGGTGACATCAAGGCCCCCGGTTCGCCTGCGCCGAACAGCGCTGTCACCGAAACAGCCTTGATCAGCGACCTGGCAGTGGATGAAATCGGTGCGTCCGATACCAGCGAGGCCGATCCTTTTACCGAAGCCGATGTATATCTTGCCTATGGTCGTTACCAGCAGGCAGAGGATCTGGTCAAGGAGGCACTGAAGACCAACCCCGATAACATGGATCTGAAGTTCAAACTGGTCGAGGTCTTCCATGCCGCCCGGGATACCACTGCCTTTACTGACCATGCAAATGCCATCAGGGTGGAGCTTGAGAGTGATCAGGATCCACGCTGGCAGAAGATAATGGAGATGGGACGGGAACTGGATCCCGGAAACAGGCTTTACCAGGTTGAACAAGAGCAAGGTGACAGTGACGAGCCTGCAGCGGAAGCTGATAACTCCATAGACTTCGATCTGGATGCAGGAATCGCCGATCTGTCCGGCACCACAGTAATGGATGATGCAACTGTCGCTGATACAGCCAGACCGGATTTGCAGGAAGAGAAGCAGTCTGAAGACCTTGCGGATAGCCTCGAGTTCAATCTCGATAATCTTGGGGAGATGGACTTCAGTGACGAAGTCGCTGACGAAATGGACGAGTCGGAAGGCATCCTGGAACAAGCAGATGAAGTAGGAACCAAGCTGGATCTGGCGCGAGCCTATATGGACATGGGAGATCCGGAAGGGGCGCGCAGCATTCTGGAAGAGGTCATGCAGGAAGGCAGTAGTGATCAGAAGCGCGAGGCCGAATCCATGGTCGAGCAACTCGCCTGATCTGTGATCCTGAAGGCAGATGAGGCACCCGCTGCCTCATCTGCGAGGGAATCAGGGGCTGCCTGATTCCAAAGTCCAGGGTTTTCCCCATCCTGGCATCCGTAATTGGTAACCGGTCGCCTGACCATGTTAGCTTACCGTCTGTGCACCCTGTCGTTCGTCTCATCACTTTTATCGTGTTTGCCGCAGTTATGGGTATTGCCCGCCCGGAACTGCTGGCGATCGGGACATTTTTGCTCGTCGTGGCCTATATGTTGGCCGGTCTCGCTGTCTTGCATGGCTTCTTTATCCTGACACGGAGAATTCGCTGGCTTTTGATCTCCATTGTCGTTGTCTATGGCTGGTGGACGCCGGGAGAGCCGGTTATTCCTGTCCTTGGGGGGCTTTCACCCGGTCTAGCAGGATTGCAGGCGGGAGGGTTGCGTGTCTGGATGCTCTTGGTGATGGTGGCCGGGATCAATCTGGTGCTTGAATCCATGGAGAGGCAGGACTTGCTAATGGCGATCATGCGATTGCTCGGTCCCCTCCGCATCGCTGGTATTTCCCCTGCCCGGGTGTCGGTACGGATGATTCTTGTGCTGGAAGCTGTCCCCGAGGTGCAGTCCCTGATCCAGGCTGCCCTTACAGAAACTGTGGCAGGGTCCAGTGGTTTTGCCCGAATTACCGGGGCCGCTACCAGGGTTTACCAGGCGGTACTAATGCACAGCGCGAGTGCTGAAAAAGTCAGGATCCATATTCCTGACCACAAGCCCGTACCGGAATGGCAGTGGTTGTTACCGCTCGCACTGGCATGTATGCCATGGTTATTACCATGATGCGTCGATTTGCCATGGGTGTGGAATACGACGGAACCGCTTACTGTGGCTGGCAGCGTCAGCCCCACGCGCCGTCGGTGCAGGCATTGGTGGAGAAAGCTGTTTCAAGGGTTGCCGATCATGCACTGCAGGTGGTCTGTGCCGGCAGGACAGATACCGGTGTGCATGCCACCGGGCAAGTGATCCATTTCGAAACACGCGCTGATCGTACCAACCGGTCCTGGTTGCTGGGCACCAATGCGAATCTTCCCCGCGACATCCGCAGCCAATGGGTACTGCCTGCAGAAACCGGATTTCATGCAAGGTTCTCTGCGCTCGCCCGAAGTTACCGCTATATCATCCTGAATCAGTCAGTTGGTTCCGCCCTGTGGAGAGACCGGGTTTGCTGGGAGCATCGTCAACTGGATGAGCACAGGATGCAGCAGGGTGCCTGTTATCTTGTCGGTGAGCATGATTTCACCTCATTTCGGTCCCTGGCTTGCCAGGCCAAAAACCCGGTAAGGACCATTGAAAACCTGAGGGTCACACGAAACGGAAAATACCTCACCATCGATGTTGTCGCCAATGCCTTTCTTCACCACATGGTGCGTACGATCGCCGGCGTACTCATCGCCGTTGGCAGTGGTGAGAAAAAACCCGACTGGATTCAGGAAGTGCTCGAATGTCGTGATCGCAAGAAAAGCGGAGTGACCGCGCCCGCATCCGGGCTCTATCTGGTTGGTGTCCGCTACCCCCGTGAATTCGGATTCCCTGCCGGAGGTGATCTGCCATTGCCCGGCCAAACCGGTAAAAATCCTTGCCGTGCGAGCTGAATTGGCAGGATTTCCGGGCAATCCTCACATCCCCAATCAGTCCTCTACACGAGGTCCGGGCAGGACAGGCTATATGCGCAGATTATGTGGCTATTATCCACGATATGGACTGATCTTCATTTCCCATGGCGGTATCATCGATTAACTGGTAATGTCTTCAACTGGTACGTGAGCCCGGTGTATGCTGGAGAGGCATATCAGGTACGGTTATTTATGCACTGTACCGTTTGACAATCGGTAGTCCGGTGGTGCGAACACGCGTTAAGATCTGTGGTATTACCCGTGGCGTAGACGCCCTCGCTGCGGCAGCCTGTGGCGTGGACGCCATCGGGCTGGTTTTCTATTCCGGTAGTCCCAGGGTGGTGACACTGGAGCAGGCACGGGAGATTGTGTCTGTCCTGCCGCCGTTTGTGACCAAAGTCGGATTATTCGTAAACGAGTCTCGTGAGCGCATCAGTGCGGTAGTGGCCTCCGGCTGTGTTGATCTGCTTCAGTTTCATGGTCAGGAGGATGCCGATTCCTGTGATGGATTCGGTCTGCCGTACATCAAGGCAATCGGCATGGAGGATGGTATCGATCTGGCGCGGAGGATGGATGCCTACCCCGATGCCAGCGGATTTTTGCTGGATGCCTGGCAACCGGAAACTCATGGCGGTGGCGGTATCGGTTTTGACTGGAACAGGATTCCGGTCCTGGGTGAAAGGACGATCATTCTTGCCGGTGGACTGCACCCGGGTAATGTGGTGGAGGCTATCCGGAAGGTAGGCCCTTATGCGGTGGATGTCAGTAGCGGTGTTGAAATCAGAAAGGGCGTCAAGTCTGCGGAAAAGATAGCCGCCTTTCTTGAAGGAGTGAACAACTGTGAATGCGAGTAGCCAGGGTACTGCATCGGTACACTATTCCATGCCGGATGAAAACGGGCATTTTGGTCCCTATGGAGGGCGTTTTGTCGCGGAGACCCTGATGGGGCCGCTGGAAGAGTTGCGTCTGGCGTATGAGAAATACTGTACTGATCCTGAATTCATCTCTGAACTGGATGCCGACCTGGCAAATTTTGTCGGGCGTCCGTCCCCGCTGTATCTGGCGGAACGCTGGAGTGAGCGCCTCGGCGGTGCCAGGATCTATCTGAAGCGCGAGGATCTCAACCATACCGGGGCACACAAGATCAATAATACCGTGGGACAGGCCTTGCTGGCCAAGCGCATGGGAAAGAGGAGAATCATCGCCGAAACCGGAGCGGGTCAGCACGGTGTTGCAACGGCAACGGTTGCTGCGCGTCTCGGGATGGAATGCGTAGTCTACATGGGGGCGGAGGATATCCAGCGCCAGGCCATCAATGTCTATCGCATGCGCTTGCTCGGGGCGGATGTAGTATCGGTGGAATCCGGTTCCAGAACACTCAAGGATGCACTCAACGAGGCAATGCGTGACTGGGTGACCAATGTCGATGAAACATTTTATATTATTGGTACGGTTGCCGGTCCGCATCCCTACCCGGCGATGGTGCGTGATTTTCAGGCAGTGATCGGGCGTGAGACGAGGGCACAGATTCTTGATCGGGAAGGGCGACTGCCTGATGCGCTGATCGCCTGTGTAGGGGGAGGATCGAATGCGATCGGGCTTTTCTACCCCTTCATCGAGGATGAGGGCGTTGCCATGTACGGCGTGGAGGGTGGCGGAGAAGGTATCGATACCGGCCGTCATGCTGCCCCATTGTGTGATGGAAGGCCAGGTGTCTTGCATGGTAACCGGACCTACCTGATCGAGGATGATAATGGCCAGATTACAGAGACACACTCGGTCTCCGCAGGTCTGGATTATCCCGGTGTAGGACCCGAACACGCATGGTTGAAGGACAGTGGCCGTGCCCGGTACGTTGCCGCTACCGATGACGAGGCAATGCGAGCCTTTCATGCGCTGACCCGTACCGAGGGAATCATGCCTGCACTCGAATCAAGTCATGCGCTGGCCTATGCAGCGCATCTGGCACCGGCAATGGACCGCGACTCGATTCTGATCATTAATCTTTCCGGTCGAGGTGATAAGGACGTGCACACTGTGGCAACCCTGGAGGGGATCAAGGTATGAGCCGGATATCGGGTTGTTTTCAGAATTTACGCAGTACTGGGCGAAAGGCGCTGATACCCTATGTCACGGCGGGTGATCCGCAACCCGATGTGACAGTTCCCCTGCTGCATGCCCTGGTGGAGGCTGGTGCCGATCTGCTCGAGATAGGTGTGCCGTTCTCCGATCCCATGGCTGATGGTCCGGTTATCCAGGCAGCCTGCGAGCGTGCGCTGGTGCACGATGTCAGCCTGCACCAGGTGCTGGATATGGTGCGGGAGTTTCGGAAGGATAACCCGGTTACCCCGGTGGTTCTGATGGGATACCTGAACCCGATTGAGGCATGGGGTTACAAAGACTTCGCCCGGGCAGCCTCGGATGCGGGCGTGGATGGGGTGCTGACGGTGGATCTGCCACCTGAAGAGGCTGGTTTATTGAAGGAGGTTTTACAGGAGCAGGACCTCGATATGATCTTCCTGCTGTCGCCCACCAGTGGAAAGGAACGCATACGCAGGATCAGTGCGATGGCCAGTGGTTTTCTGTATTACGTTTCCCTGAAAGGGGTTACTGGCGCAAAAAAACTGGATATAACTGCGGTGGCTGCGGGTCTGGCGGAGATTCGTCCGGAAACCGGTTTGCCGCTGGGTGTAGGTTTCGGTATTCATGATGCAGAGTCAGCTATGCGGGTTGCGGAAATCGCCGATGCCGTGGTGGTGGGCAGTGCATTGGTTAGCCGGATTCCTGCCCTGCAGGATACCCCTGATCTGATACCCGGGAAACTGGCTGATACTGTATCGGAAATGCGCCGTGCAATCGACGGGATCAGGTCGAAGCGTACGGGTATGCAGGCATGATCATGGATTGGCGTTGCATACCATTGCCTGCCGCTAACGGCAGGCTCATCAGAGCGACGATATCATGAGCTGGTTTGAAAAATTAATGCCTTCCCGGATCCGTACTGTTCCGGGCAACAAGCGACAGGTTCCTGAGGGGGTTTGGAGTAAATGTGACGGCTGCAGTGCCGTACTGTACCGTTCTGAACTGGAACGTAACCAGGATGTCTGTCCGAAATGCAGCCATCATATGCGAATCGGGGCGCGACGCCGGCTGGATATCTTTCTTGATCCTGAATCACGTGAAGAAATCGGGGAAGGTCTGGAACCAATCGATACCCTCAAGTTCCGGGACAGCAAGAAATACCGTGACCGACTCGCCCAGGCACAGAAGGTAACAGGAGAGAAGGATGCCCTTGTCGTCATGCGTGGAAAGCTTCTGGGCATCCCTATTGTTGCTGCCGCCTTCGAATTTCGTTTTATGGGAGGTTCCATGGGGGCAGTGGTTGGAGAGCGTTTTGTCAGAGCGGCTGATACCGCGCTTGAACACAGGATCCCCCTGATATGTTTTGCCGCGAGTGGCGGAGCTCGTATGCAGGAAGCTCTTTTCTCACTCATGCAGATGGGTAAGACCAGCGCTGTGCTGGCACGGTTATCAGCAGAGGGTATACCCTATATATCCGTTTTGACAGATCCAACCATGGGTGGTGTGTCCGCCAGTCTTTCAATGCTGGGTGATATCAATATCGCGGAGCCCAGGGCACTGATCGGATTTGCCGGTCCGCGGGTTATCGAGCAAACCGTGCGGGAAAAACTGCCTGATGGTTTTCAGCGCAGTGAATTCCTGCTCGAACATGGTGCCATCGACATGATCATAGATCGACGCGAGCAGCGGGAGGAGATTGGCAATCTGCTGAGCATGCTGACGCACCGGTCCTGAGATTCTGTCCCCTTGCTCTGCATGAGGTAAGGCAGATACGTTCGCCATGATACGTACGGTATCACCACCCTTTGATACCCTGCAGGAGTGGCTGGCCTGGCAGGAGACACTCCATCCCAGGGCCATCGATCCCGGACTGGAACGCATTGCAGCAGTGGCCGGAAGAATGCAACTGCTCACACCGGAGTATGCCGTTGTTACCGTTGCCGGAACGAACGGAAAGGGTTCCTGCGTCGCCTTCCTCGAATCTATCCTGCTTTGTGCCGGTTACCGTGTCGGCGCCTATACCTCGCCACATCTTTTGCGCTATAACGAGCGAGTGAGAATCGAGGGTGGTGAGGCCGGGAATGCAGCATTGTGCAATGCCTTTCAGAGAATAAACGAGGCAAGAGACGGAATTTCCCTTACCTATTTTGAATTCTCGACACTGGCCGCGCTGTACCTGTTTCGCCAGGAACGGGTTGACATTGCACTCCTGGAGGTCGGGTTGGGCGGGCGACTTGATGCGGTCAATGTAGTAGACCCGGACGTTGCCTTGCTTGCTGGCATCGATTTGGATCATACGGACTGGCTGGGAGAGAGCAGGGAACAGATCGGTTGGGAAAAAGCAGGCATTATGCGGGCGGGCAAGGCTGCTGTGTGTGGAGATCCTGAGCCTCCGCAGAGTGTATCGAAGCATGCCGTGGAAATCGGTGCAAGGCTGTTCCGCGCAGGACCGGATTTTAAGGCTGTCCGGGATGGGGAGAAATGGAACTGGGAGGGTCCGGAGACGCGCTACACCGATCTCCCTTTACCCGCTCTGCAGGGCGTACATCAACTGCGGAATGCGGCCGCTGTCATTATGGCGCTCGAATTGCTGGCGGATCGTTATCCGGTGGCGAGGGAATGTCTGCTTGCCGGGTTGAGCAGGACAAGCCTGCCTGGTCGCTTCCAGATTATACCCGGAGATGTGGAACTGATACTGGACGTGGCGCATAATGTACAGGCAGCCGCCACACTGGCAGAGACTCTCGGAACCAGACCCTGTGCGGGTCGAACATCTATTGTACTGGGCATGCTTGCGGACAAGGATATTGACGGATTTGTCGAGGCGCTGGCACCACAGGCCGATTGCTGGCATTTTGCAAGCCTCCCCGTTGAGCGGGGGCTTGATGCAGCGGCGCTGGTCGGTCAGACAGGCAGGTGTGTCAGCTGGCCTGTGAAGTGCCATGAATCTGTCTATCTGGCCTACCTCGATGCCATGCAAGACGCCAGGGCGGGAGACAGGATTGTGGTTTGCGGCTCTTTCCATACCGTAGCAGAGTTGCTTATGATGAAGGATAATCAGGAGGATCCCGATAACGGATGGAACAAAAACTGAAACAGCGCCTGGTGGGGGCACTGGTACTTGCGAGTCTGGCGGTAATCTTTATCCCGATTATCCTGGAAGGACCGGAGGATAAATGGACACCGCGCGAGAGTGATATTCCTGTACCACCCCGGCCCAAGTTCAAGGCAAGCATAGAACCTTCCGGAGAGATTGCGCCAGTACCTGATCGACCCATTCGCAGCGTGGTAATGGATGATGAGGAAACCGTTGCTGATGAAACGGTCGCAGAAAAACCGCCTCTGGAAACCGGAACAGAGTCCGAGGCAATACCGGAGAAGTCTGCAGAACCTTCTGTTTCGGAGGCGGAATCAGACATAAAAATGCCAGAGACACCGGCGCAAGGGCTTGGTGCATGGGTAATACAGGTAGGCAGTTTCAATCAGTCAGACAATGCCCGAAAACTCCGGGACCGGTTGCGTTCGGCCGGATATGATACCTTTATCGAAAGGGTCGAAACACCAAAAGGAGTGGTATTTCGGGTGCGTGTAGGTCCTTTTCTGGAAAGAAACCGGGCTGAATCTCTTCGTGATACCATCAACAAACAACAAAATCTGAAGGGAATAGTTACCAGTCATTCATAATCCATGGTGACCGGGATGGTCAATCTGGTAGTATAATCAGCCTGGAGGCGTTTCATTTTTACCGGGGGGGCTACCCCCGAAGGCACGGGGTATTCCATTATGGCATGGGTCGATATACTAATTCTGGGCATCGTTGTACTGTCCGCGGTTCTCAGCCTTTGGCGTGGTTTTATCATGGAGGCGCTCTCTCTCGCCACCTGGTTAATCGCCCTCTGGGTTGCCATGACCTTTTATGAACAACTCTCGGTTCATGCCACTGACTGGATCCAGACGCCATCAATCGCCAAGGCAACTGCCTTCGCTCTTTTGTTTGTCAGTGTTCTGGTGGCCGGAGCAGTAATCAACTACCTGATCAATGAGTTGATCTCGAAGACTGGGTTTACCGGCACGGACCGGATGCTGGGTGTTGTATTCGGCGTAACGCGCGGTGCAGCCATTGTGGTTATTCTGGTCCTGATGGCAGGGATGACGGCACTGCCAGAGGATCCCTGGTGGCAACAATCACAATTGCTGGGCTATTTTCAGGATATGGCGATCTGGATGCGCGGTTATTTGCCCGAGAAGATTGCCGATAATATCAATTATGGATAGCCGTTGATCTGCACTGGGGCGAGTCCTTATACCGCAACACGATGTCCTGCTTCCTGCGGCACAGGTCTTTACCCGTGTATTGTCGGAATTACACAACATGATCCCCCTGCAACGAAAAATGGTTTTGACAAGATTCGCGGAAGCAAATTTCCGACCCTGCGGGATAGCCTCGCTGTGGATGAGTCCGGTGGATGAGACAAACGATCCGGATCCCTCCGTTGACTTCCCGATCCGCGGCGTAAAATCCGGGCAATTTGTACCATTCCGGTTGCAGTAATACCGGAAGTCAGGTTAGATCATGTGCGGAATTATTGGCATTGTTGCTTCCTCTCCTGTCAATCAGTCTATCTATGACGGATTGACTGTCCTGCAGCACCGCGGTCAGGATGCTGCCGGTATAATGACCTGTGATAATGGTCGTCTGCATCTTCGCAAGGCCAATGGTCTTGTGCGTGATGTATTCCATACCCGCCACATGCTGCGTCTGCAGGGAACCATGGGTATCGGGCATGTTCGTTATCCCACCGCAGGTTGTGAAAGTTCAGCCGAGGCTCAACCGCTTTATGTGAATTCCCCGTATGGAATCAGTCTGGCCCACAACGGGAACCTGACCAACGCCGATAGCCTCAAGCAGGAACTGTTTCAGGATGACCTGCGTCACATCAATACAGAATCCGACTCTGAAATCCTGCTCAATGTGCTTGCCCATGAGCTTGAACGCCAGGGCAAGCTGCGTATGGACATCGAGGATATCTTCAAGGCGGTTTCCGGTGTTCACCGGCGTTGCCGTGGCGCCTATGCCGCGGTTGCAATGATTACCGGTTACGGGATCGTCGCGTTTCGTGATCCCCATGGTATTCGCCCCCTGGTATTTGGTAAACGCGTAACACCTGCTGGCAACGAATACATTGCGGCATCAGAAAGTGTCTCCCTCGATGCGCTCGATTTCGATCTGCTGCGTGATGTGGCGCCCGGCGAGGCCGTGTTCATGACCATTGACGGAAATATCCATACCCGTCAATGCGCACAGGAAACCATGGCATCACCCTGTATTTTTGAATACGTTTACCTGGCCAGACCGGATTCGATAATTGATAACATCTCGGTTTACAAGGCACGGCTGCGAATGGGTGAGAAGCTGGCTGAAAAGATTTGCCGGATCAGGCCGGATCATGATATCGAGGTGGTAATACCCATACCCGATACCAGCCGCACATCCGCCCTGCAGCTGGCCAATAACCTCGGTGTCAAGTATCGAGAGGGGTTTATCAAAAATCGATATATCGGCCGGACGTTCATCATGCCCGGACAGCAGGAGCGGAAAAAGTCGGTACGACAGAAACTCAATGCCATCGATCTGGAGTTCAAGGGCAAGAATGTCCTGCTGGTCGATGATTCGATTGTTCGGGGAACGACCTCAAAGCAGATTATCCAGATGGCACGTGATGCCGGTGCAAGAAGTGTGTACTTCGCATCGGCGGCACCACCAGTGCGCTACCCCAATGTCTATGGTATCGATATGCCCTCCAGTAACGAACTCATCGCGCATGAACGAACAGAAGAAGAGGTGAGTGAGGCAATCGGTGCGGACTGGATTATTTTCCAGGAACTTGATGACCTGGTCGATGCGGTTCGCCGTGGGAACCCGGGGCTGCAGGATTTTGATACCTCGGTATTTACAGGTAGATACGTAACCGGTGATGTCAGCAGTGAATACCTGGACCAGTTACAGCGTCTACGTAGTGACGCCGTGAAGAAAGAGCGCCGTACGGCAAGGGATCAGGTAATCGATTTGCATAATTCCGCCTGAAGGCTGGAGGTATCCCCGACTGGTTGACATGCCGTTGTCGTATGCCTACCCTGTATCAACGGCGCTGATTTGATTTCGGCTTGCGGGCGCCCTACAAGTACAGCTAAGGCAGAATCGCGCCTGCTTTTGCACGATCGGAAGCGGGTTTTTTTATGCCTTTGGCCGATGCGCCCTTGATACCGCTGGAAACACTTTCCTGTCTCATCATCAGCGATCGTGTTAACCATGAGTTGCAGGAAACAGTCGTTGGCGCTTTCAGTGTTATGTGATTCGAAACCGCTTCTGCAATCACAAGCTGATCCAGGTTTCTGATCGGGTTTTCTGCAGGTACGTAAAACCGGGACTCGTCGCTACCTGCTACCGGGTAGCTGGAGATATGCGATGTCAGCCGATAACCCGGAACATCCGGGCTTTGCCACTCTTGCCGTTCGCGCAGGCCAGCAGCGTACGCCGGAAGGTGAACATGCAGAGCCGATCTTTCCCACCTCCAGTTATGTATTTAGCAGTGCCGCTGAAGCGGCGGCACGCTTTTCGGGGGAGCAGGCAGGGAATATCTATTCCCGTTTTACCAATCCTACTGTACGCACATTCGAGCAGCGACTGGCGGCACTCGAAGGCGGGGAAAGCTGTGTGGCAACCTCTTCAGGGATGTCAGCTATACTCTCCACCTGTCTGGGCCTGCTGAAGTCCGGAGATCATATCGTTTCCTCGAGGAGTATCTTCGGAACCACGACCGTCCTGTTAACAAATTATCTGGCACGTTTCGGTGTCGATACCACATTCGTCTCCCTGTCCGACCTGTCGTCATGGGAGCAGGCTGTCCGGAGTGAAACCCGTCTGTTTTTTCTGGAGACACCCTCGAATCCACTGACTGAACTGGCGGACATCCGTGCTCTGGCGACCCTGGCCCGGGCGAATGATTGCCTGCTGGTTGTGGATAATTGTTTTTGCACTCCTGCCCTGCAGAAGCCACTCGACCTGGGCGCGGATATTGTGATTCATTCCGCTACCAAGTATCTCGATGGACAGGGGCGCTGTATCGGTGGTGCAGTCGTAGGCGATGCAGAGCGTGTAGGTACAGACATCTTTGGCGTTCTGCGTACAGCCGGACCAACCATGAGTCCTTTCAATGCCTGGGTATTTCTGAAGGGGCTGGAGACGCTGGAGCTGCGGATGCATGCGCACAGTGCCAGTGCGCAGCTGTTATCGCGCTGGCTCGAGGAACAGCCGGAAGTCAGACGGGTTTATCATCCGGGGCTTGACTCCCACCCGCAGCATGATCTCGCAGCAGTGCAACAAAAGAATTCTGGCGGAATTGTCTCGTTTGAGCTGGAGGGCGGCAAGGACGCGGCATGGGCGTTCATCGATGCTACCCGGATTTTTTCCATTACCGCCAACCTGGGTGATACGAAGAGCACCATTACTCATCCTGCGACTACGACACACGGGCGGCTTACCCCCGAGCAGAGGGACGAGACCGGGATATCGGATGGTTTAATCAGACTGGCAATCGGTCTTGAAACAGTGGCTGATCTGCAAGCCGATTTGTGGCGCGGATTCAATCAACTGCGAAGCGATCAGTGATATTTGATTCCCCGATGCAGGCAAGGCCGGGAAGGGTAGGGGAGCGTGAACACCTGTCCGACCGGTACCAATGTAACGGGTATCGTTATTGGCAGGCTGGAATAAAAGTATCCGGGCTAGTTTTCAGGCAGGATATAGCTCCGGCAGTCATTTTCCGTACATTCAAGATAATTGCCGTTTTCGTACCAGTCACCAAGTACGTAGCGCCGGGCCGGTGAGCCATCGATACTCAGCTCATGGATTGCCGGACGATGGGTATGTCCGTGAATCAGGCGACGGGTGTCGCTGACAGTCATGATATCAATCACTGCCTGCTGGTTCACATCCATGATCGCCTCCGGTTTTTCGCGTGATAAATCCCGACTGTTTTCCCTGATTTCTCCGACAAAAGCACGTCTTTCCTGCAGGGATTTGGCCATGAAGGCGGCCTGGATAACAGGATCACGGACCCGGCTCCGGTATGCCTGGTACTCGGTGTCATCCGTACACAGCGTATCCCCATGCATGAGCAGGGTTGGTTGCCCGTAGAGGTCGATGATCGTCGGGTCTTCCAGCAACGTACACCCGGTCCGTTCCGCAAACTGCTTGCCCACCAGAAAGTCACGATTGCCGGACATGAAGAAGACCGGGATGTTACTGCGCGTGCATTCCGCGAGGGCATCCATGACGATAGCGTTCATTGCTTCGGTGTCATCATCACCGATCCATACCTCGAACAGGTCACCCAGGATGTAGAGGCCATCTGAATCCCGGACCCGGCCGTGTAGAAAATCCACAAAAAGTTCCGTCGTGGCCGGGCGTCCGGGATCCAGATGCAGGTCTGAAATGAAGAGCGTGGTGCGCATTCCTCACACAGCGCGACCTACTCCACGACAGTCACCTTTTCGATAATCACCTCATCGACCGGTACATCGCCATGTCCACCCTTGTTTGCGGTTGGCACGGCCTCGATCGCCTTAACGACATCCATGCCATCGACCACCTTGCCAAAAACGGCATATCCCCAGCCCTGACCCGTGGGTGCAGTGTGGTTCAGGAAGGTATTGTCCTTTACGTTGATGAAGAATTGCGCAGTAGCCGAGTTCGGGTCAGATGTCCTGGCCATGGCGATGGTACCGTTTTGATTACCCAGACCGTTATCGGCTTCGTTCTTGATCGGAGCATTGGTTGACTTCTGCTTCATGTCCGGTTCGAATCCACCTCCCTGGATCATGAAGCCGGGGATTACCCGGTGAAAGATTGTGCCGTCGTAAAAACCGGCCTTGGCATATTCCACGAAATTGGCAACGGTGACGGGTGCCTTTTCGGCATCCAGTTCCAGCACGATGTCTCCCTTGCTGGTCTGCATTTTGATAGTCATTTTACTGGCTCCTGTACTGGTTTCCGCCTCAGCCATGCTGCTCAGCGGATAACATGAAATCAAGGCAACAAGAAGTAAGTGGATGAGTCTTGTCATGATATTGGTGACCTCCTTTCTGGAAGTGCCTAATGATAATGGCTTCCGTACGGGTTACAAGGGCAGATGCGCGGTACCGGATCCGGATCGTCAGTACGGCTGTGCTCAAAGTGCCCCCTGCTTGTGCAGAACAGGTCTTCCGGTCTGTGGATTTGGTGGAAGCGATCCCTTTCCGTTACCATGAGCGCGGAAATTACCAGATGAAGCCGGAATGCTGAGGATCTACAACAGTCTGAGCCAGAAAAAGGAACCTTTCGTCCCGATCGAGGCGGGCAAGGTACGTATCTATGTCTGTGGAATGACGGTCTACGACTATTGTCATCTCGGGCATGCCCGTGTTCTGGTGGTCTTTGATGTCGTGGTGCGCTACCTGCGGGCAGCGGGTTTCGATGTTACCTATGTTCGTAATATCACGGATATCGATGACAAGATTATCCAGAGGGCCAGCGAAAAGTGTGAATCGATTCAGGAGCTGACTGAGCGCTTCATCGGTTTTATGCATGAAGATGCGGCGGCGCTGGGCGTGCGCGAGCCTGACCTGGAGCCCCGTGCAACCACTTCGATGGAAGTTATTATCGGCCTGATCGGGGGGCTGATCGAAAAGGGATATGCCTATCCGGGTGGGAATGGTGATATCTATTATGACGTCAGCAGGTTCGATGACTACGGAAAATTGTCAGGGAAAAGACTCGATGATTTACGGGCGGGCGCCCGCGTAGAGGTTAATGAGGCCAAGGAGGATCCACTCGATTTCGTGCCTGGAAGGCGGCGAAGCCCGGAGAGCCGAGCTGGCCCTCGCCCTGGGGTGACGGGCGTCCTGGCTGGCACATCGAGTGCTCCGCCATGTCCACGCATTGCCTCGGGCCACACTTCGATATTCATGGAGGTGGCATGGACCTGCAGTTCCCGCATCATGAAAACGAGATCGCCCAGTCAGAGGGCGCTTATGGTGAAAAATTCGTCAACTACTGGATGCATAACGGTTTCGTCAAGGTTGATGAAGAGAAGATGTCGAAGTCGCTGGGTAATTTCTTCACTGTGCGCGAGATCCTGACGCGCTATCGTCCGGAGGAAGTCCGTTATTTCATCCTCGGTAGTCATTATCGCAGCCCGCTGAATTATACGGATGATAACCTGGACAAGGCGAGGGCGGCACTGACCCGACTCTATACAACCCTGCGGAGCGTACCGGCGACAGATTCCGAATCAGGGGATGGCCCCTACCACCAGGCATTTCGGGATGCGATGGATGACGACTTCAATACTCCGGAGGCACTGGCGGTCTTGTTCCAGTTATCACATGAGGTCAACCGACTGCGAGAAGCTTCTCCGCAGCAGGCGGGTGAACTGGCGGCCATAATGCGACAGCTGGGTGGCGTACTCGGTATCCTGGGTGATGAGCCGGAGAGGTATCTGCAGGGGAAAACCTCGCAGGGTCAGGCAGGTGGTGCGGGGCCGCAAGAGATGGAAATCGAGGCCATGATAGAACGTCGACTGGTAGCCCGCAAAAGCAAGGACTGGAGCGAGGCGGATCGTATCCGGGATGAACTGGAGGCGCTCGGAATTGTACTGGAAGACGGACCTGAGGGCACCAGCTGGCGAAGGGTTTGATCTGCCCCCCCTGACCGGAAAATCCGGTAGTGAATCTTCCCGCGCGCCCTTGTCACCGAAACCCCGTCCCCACAGGAATTCCCGTTTCTGGCTCGTCATCGCGGTGAGAAATCCGGGCTAGCTGTGTAGTTGTTCTGCTGCGTATAGCGTGTTTTCCAGCAGGGTAGCCACTGTCATCGGACCGACACCACCGGGTACCGGTGTTATCCAGGCGGCTTTTTCCCGTGCGGCTTCAAATCCAACATCACCCGCGAGTCTGCCGTCCTCGAGACGGTTGATACCTACATCGATCACCGTTGCACCCCTTTTAACCCATTCACCGGGGATAAGGCCAGGTTTCCCGACCGCGACAACAAGGATGTCCGCACGACCGACATGCTCGCTCAGGTCGCGGGTAAATCGGTGACAGGTCGTTACCGTGCAACCCGCCAGCAGTAATTCCAGGCACATCGGTCTTCCTACAATATTGGATGCCCCGATCACTACAGCCTCACGCCCGTAGAATGGCTCCTTGATATGCCGCAGCAGGTTGATGATGCCGTGCGGGGTGCATGGCCGCAGCTGGGGCAGCCGCAGGGCCAATCGACCGATATTGTATGGGTGGAATCCATCAACGTCCTTATCCGGCCGGATATGTTCTATGATCTTCTCATCATCCATTTGTACCGGCAGCGGCAACTGGACCAGGATGCCATCGATCTCGGTATCGTTGTTCAGGCTCTCGATCAGGCTCAACAGCTCTTTTTCCGAGGTATCGTCTGGCAGGTCATAGGCACGGGAGAGGATGCCTGCCTGTTCGCAGGCCAGGCGCTTGTTACGCACATAGATCTCTGATGCCGGGTCCGCACCCACGAGTATGACGGCCAGGCCCGGCCGACGCAGCTGTTGTGATAGCCGCAGATCAACCCTGTTTTTAACCTCATTTCGGATTTGAGCGGCTATGGACTTGCCATCCAGGATCCTTGCCGTCATCGGGGATTTTCCTGTCGGGTTCAGATAACAGGCTGGCGATTCTCGCATGTCAAGCGGGACGGGGACAAGTTCCGGGGGTGATATAAGGCATTGAAGTGATAAAAATGGAACCAATCGTTTGATGATGATAGATTCGCGTTAATATTGACCCTGATGGGTGGCAGCACGTATTATCCGTGCCCCCGCAGATTGATTTATGCCAGGAGGCTGAAACCGGAACGGGGTATAGCGCAGTCTGGTAGCGCGCCAGCTTTGGGAGCTGGATGTCGGGGGTTCAAATCCCTCTACCCCGACCAATAATAAACAGGAGTAGAAAGAAGCGATTCAGGACACCGGACATGCAGCAGGATACAGGTGCCCGTAGCTCAACCGGATAGAGCATCGGCCTTCTAAGCCGAGGGTTGCAGGTTCGAGTCCTGCCGGGCGCGCCATTCCCGGAAGCATTCTGGTAAGGTGTGTGTGATGACTATGGTGGGCGTAGCTCAGTTGGTAGAGCCCCGGATTGTGATTCCGGTCGTCGAGGGTTCGAGTCCCTTCGTCCACCCCATTTTGCGGGCCGTTAGCTCAATCAGGCAGAGCAGTGGACTCTTAATCCATTGGTTGTAGGTTCGATTCCTACACGGCCCACCAATTTAGTATTTAAAAATAGTTATTAAGTCACCGAAAGTGAGTAAAGCTTAACTTACCATAACCAAGAATACATCAGGGCGAGGCCGTCAGATAGCCAGAGGATAAAACCAAACTTACATGTCAATATATTTAACAGTTAAACCTACAATTCATGTGCTATTTTATTGACGCATTTCCCAACCGACTATTTTAATTGTCAATTTTGATAGTTGGTATAAATCTTGTATGTAATGATTCAACCAGGTGACCAACTTACGATCGCAAAGGAGAAGAAAGTGAATGTGATATGGAAACGATTGATACTTGCATTTGCTGTACCAGTAGCGATGGCGCTTATGTCTCCGGCGCATGCGATCTTGTTTATGGTCGACGATTTTAACAGCAACGCATTCTTTGATTGCGAAGATCCTTCCAGCGCTCCTGATTTTTGCGACCCCACCAAGACACCTATCACAGGCGGTAATACGGTCTGGAATACTCCTAGTGGTGGTCCTGGTGTCGAACGAACCATTGATGCGAACCTTCTCGCTGGTGACAGGGTCGCCACAGAAATTTGCAAC
>JARFQV010000002.1 GCA_029287615.1 Pseudomonadota bacterium
TGGATATCACCTTGTCCAGATAGATAGAAAGCTCTGAATCGCTTTCAATGGAGAGCGCGGCCGCGACAAGCTCGTTGAGTTCGGGGAGGCTTGCCTGTTTCTCTTGCAGTTCTTTCAGCGACAGTGCTGAAATTTGATCCAGTTGATGCGTATCACCCGAGGCATTTTCATAGACGATGTATTCATCGGCCCACGATCGCCACAGGATCCCGGCGCCGGCAGGTACTCGCCACCTTCTGGTTGATAATGCCGTCATGAAGGCTCGTAGGAATGACTACTTTGTAAGGTTCCTGATAATGGATCGTCTTGTGTCGGCTGGGGATCCTGATGAGGGTTGCTGCGGGCTACCGCCTCCTTTCAGGGAGTCTATGATTGATTGTCTTCTGTCGGCACCGGTTGATTGTTGTGCCGGCTGCACCGCACTCTGACAGTATCTGAAGGACACACGACACTAGGGGCGACCCCGCCCGTTCATCCCCATCAGAAAATCCGCTATCCTTTCCAGCTCCATCTTACCGGCATCAGAACTACCCGCCATTGCCGAAGCATACGCATTTCTGAACGCCTGTTGAAATAGCTCTATGACCTCACTGGGTAACATTTCAAAGGCCACGTCATTCGCTGCATTCTGCAGGGCGGCAATCGCTTCAGCGGCTAGCTGCATCCCGCAGATCTGATAGCTGGCGATTGCATTCTGCAAATCCTCGTCTGCGGTGACCAGCGTTGGATTCGGAATGATATTATCAGCCAGACTGTAGGTACAATGATCCTGCAGGATGTTGATAAACTGCTGATCCTGGGTAAATGCATTGATGCCGAAGGTCTGATTGAAATAGGCATTGGCAGGGAATCGCCGGTTCATCCTTTCCGGATGATCTGCATAGAAACTGACTGCGCAGCCTTCCCCTTCGCAGACCTCCTGACCATCGGAGAGATTGCCGGACATCATGCCTGAACCCGTGCAGTTGGCCCACACCGGCCGGCTGGTAACGGTCAGAATGACAGGGGCAGCACCCAGCGCCCCCTTTACAAAGCGTCTTCTGCTGGCCCCTTTTGATTCCTGTTCCCCAATGGATGACCGGTCTGCCCCGGCGCGGGCATCATCATCCCCTACAACCTCTTTATTATCTAATTTTTCATCTTTTTTAGTCATAGTTGACAATATACATACAGTTAAAGGTTAAAGGTAGGCATTAGTAATTCTGGATAAAAATTTATTAAATATCCAGTCTTGATATCGGATCTGATCCCAGCAATCTTGAACAATATAAAACATGCAATAATTGCGCCAAAATTCAGTCACTACCTTCTGAGTCAATAGGTTACGTCAAATATTTGTTACCAGATAAGCAACTGGTACCGACAAAACGACACCCCTGTAAAAATAACTGACACTCACCAGGCTCCGATAGCAATCCGTTTGCAAGATTTGTCTCCAGAGGCCCTGGCCAGCCCCGTTCAAAGTATGATCATACCTGCCGGATATTACCGCATCATTTCCCTTGATCTTTCCAGGATAGACAATTTGGCAAGGCAGCCCAGTACCATGAACGCGATTCCACCAATAAACAAGGTAATGGCCTCGTAACCAAAAAAATAAGAATTCCCGCTCAAGCGGATAAGACCGGCGATCAAGCAAATGACGATACCTGTTATAGCAGCAAAATTACCAATGTTCTTCAAGACATTACCCATCCATCAGCCCTCCTCCATCAATCGATACGTACACATACGGATATGATATCCAGTCCGGTTCAGGACGCCAGGCCGGCAGCCTTCAATAACTGTTTCATGAATTCCACTGGAATCGCATAGGTAATACCGCTTGGCTTGGCCAATACATTTTCCCGTCCCTCCTTGACGAATACCTTGTTAATAATCCCGACCACCTCGGCGCTCTGTGGATCATAGAGAGGACTCCCGCTATTACCCGGATAGGCGGTCGCATCGAGCTGGAAAACATCGTATGAGGCCCGCAAGCGGCGAATCTGGACCGGGTCGAGTTGCTGCGACGCTATGGCAGGCAATGCCACCGGCGTAATGGCGCTGATGATACCCCGGTGCGTAACCGGGTACATTCCGAATACAATACCAAGCGGGTAGCCTGTGAACGCATATTCGACTCCCTCCCTGACCCGTGAGGATTGCCCCAGCTTCAGGGCAGGCATCGGTTTCCCCTCAAACTTCAACAAGGCCAGGTCATGTATTTCATCAACCCGAACCCTGATGGCCTGACGCACTTCGGGATTCTTTCCCCTTCCTGCGAAAATAGCCAGATATTCGAGCTTGGCGCTATTGATATTTTTGGGTAGAACATGCGCATTGGTTATGACATGCTGCCCATCTGCTACCACAAAACCGGTCCCCACAAGCTTCGCGGGCGGTCTCCTTGTCTTCTGAACAGTACCGACTCCCACAATAGCCGGCTTGATTCGTTCTATCGTCGCAGGCAAATCTGCCCGGCAAGGGTGTATCAGCAACATCAAGCCGAAAAACATGAGCCATGTTTTTGTACCGAACGAGAGGTATCGCTGTATTGCGGTATCTTTTTGCATCATCGCCATATCAAGCGTAAATTCCACACAGGCCGGATTCATTTTTCCCTGAGGAAATTACTATAGTTGATGGTTTAATGTTATAAAATAGAGTTTATATGCCGGATGGCGCATTTGCTACCGCTGACATCCGAATTCTTGCAGACAGAAATCTTCTGACGATGGCTATACGCCGCCAGATCAGAGCCATCCCTCACCAGTGCGCTGTACAAAATGAATTACCATGCATTTTCGAAATGATTTTGACCCTCTGCTTGACCTGTTCACTGCCCAAAGTAACAGGCCGGAAGACCTGCAGAAGGTAGATCTGAATGCCCTGAGCCCCTTCCTTCGCAGCCTGCTCGTTACTGACGGAACAGTAACAAACTTTATTCAGGCCTACACTATGGAGCCGGTTGAGGTTGTAGTGCTCGGACAAAGGCAACAAGTAATACCCACCGATAACAAATGGCTGGAACTATCCAGCGGTACTGCCGTGATTTCCAGACGCGTCATCCTGCAAGGTAGAAACAGCCATATATTTCGCGCCTATGCCAGTTCAACAATCGTAACCGAAAGGCTTGCAGAATCCTTTCATCAAGGACTGGAGCGGGATAGTGGTGGTCTTGGTCATACGCTGAATGAACGCAGAATCGAGAGCTTTCGGGAACTTCTCTGGTACGGGAAACAGACGATTCAACAGCTCCCTGATTCCGTCTGGGGAAACATTCATCACAAAAATGAAAAAACGACTTCCAGTCTGGAACTTCTTAGCCGAACCTACCGGGTAATAACCAATGGAAAACCGGCCATGCTGATTAGTGAAGTTTTCCCCTCTACAGACGATTGGGTAGTTGATAACAGCTAATACCTCCACATCAGTCATCGATGTACAAACGCACACAGATAGGTATCCGTTGAAACCATCCATGCAAGCCTCCCCGCATGCCGTATCGAAGTCGGGTCAGATCCTGAATGCTTTCCCTCTCTACCTGGCACTTGCATATGCAGCAATGCTGATCTACGGAACGCTTTTTCCCTTGACTGGATGGCGTGCGCCGGAACTGAGCCCCCTGGAACTGATGCTGCAGAAGGGATTGGTGAATACCTCCAGATCAGACATCCTGACCAATCTTCTGGTTTATATGCCATTCGGTTTACTCCTGATGCGTGCGCTGAGCGCACCTCGAAATCCCGCTGGCATGATACTGATCGTCACCATATGCAGCGCTCTTTTGAGCCTGGTTCTGGAATTTTCCCAGGCCTACCTGCCCGGTCGAGTTCCTTCGGTTGGCGACTGGATTTTAAATACATGCGGAGGATGCATTGGTGCCCTGCTCTCCCTGAGCCTGCGCCCTGACACGGCACTGGGGGGCAGCCTGAATCGTATACGCGCCCTGTACTTTCACCCGGGGGCACTGACAAACCTGGGGCTCCTGGTGCTGGGACTCTGGGCGTTGTCACAGTTGAGTCCCGTGGTTCCCTCACTGGACCTTGGTAATATCAGGCACGGCCTGAAACCACTGTGGAACACTCTTCATCAACTGTCTTCGATTGAGTGGTTGCGGGTAGCCGAATATTCTGCGGGTATTACTGCCATCGGTCTGATCAGCAGCACACTATCAAGGATTGAACATCAATTTCTGTTGCGCTTTGCCGGTTTTTCCGCTCTTGTACTGCTGCTGAAGATACCGGTTGTCGGACGCCAGTTGTCTCTGGAGGCACTACTGGGTCTGATGGCAGGTTTGGCCATCACCGCCCTCTTCTATCGGTCTGATGAACGGTTGAAACTTGGTTTAGCCGCCATAGCCCTTCTTGGCACCGTGACTGCTGCCGGATTATATACCCCGGACCCCGCAAATACAGTTGCCCTGCAATCATATGCGTTCAACTGGGTACCGTTCAGCAGCCATCTTGGTAATGATATCGTGGGTATCATCGATATACTGGGTGGGATCTGGCCGTTCCTGGCGCTCAGTTATATCACCCTGCTGGCAACCAGGGGACATCGCCTTTCCGTGGCACTGGGTGGCGGAATTATTGTATTTCTGGTCGTCTTCGCTCTGGAGTGGAATCAACAATCTATCCCGGGTCGTTCTGCTGATATCACCGACGCAATGATTGCAGTGATTGCCTGGTGGTTACCCTGGCTTTACCGACCACTCGCCAATAACAGGCAGGTAGTGGATACCGACACGGACGCACCTGAAGCTCCCCGTGGAGGGCTGCGCTCGCGGTACTGGCCCATATCCGCATTCCTGTTGGCAGTGGTGATATTGGGGGGGATAAGCTGGCAGTTCACCCGCACAACAACGGAACAACCACTGGATGAAAGCAGATTACCACTGCTGCCGGCACCATCTGAACTCCCGCCGGCGCATTT
>JARFQV010000133.1 GCA_029287615.1 Pseudomonadota bacterium
ACACATGTGCGTGCCCTGGTGGAATAGGCAAGACTGTAGTAAAGCATCCCGGCACTGAGATCCACGGATCCATTCTCCGAACCATGACTCGAACACCATGGGTCATCGACAGTCAGCATCGATGTAATATATTCCTTGTTCAGCAGTGTATTCACAGACATAGTCGTTCTCGTTGGTTATCACACCGGAAGGTGGCCACACGCAGAATTGCAGCCAGCCTCCGTCAGTTATCCAGCAACTCCGCCAGGTACTCGCTGCCTTCCAGGGCCAGTTCGAGTTCCTGGAAATTCTCGATCAGGGTACGTAATTCATTGTCATTCTGCTTGATGCTGGAGTGCACAAGTTTCACCTGCCTTGCCTTCACCCCCAGAAAGTCGAGCAGGCGGACATGTTCGGATCCGGAGAAGATATTCTCGTATACCATTTCAAGGCAGGGTTGCTGCGTCGCCTTCAGTGTTTCGTTGATTTCCGCATAGAATCTCTGGTTCAGGTCAGCGTGTTCTTTCAATGACCCGATATCAATCCGTATTCGGGGCCTGTCGGTCAACAGCTCATCGCCTGCATATACCTCCCATTGATTCGTTTGCCGGGCGATCAGTTCGGATACATATGTCTTGAGCCGATTCCGCCGATACAGGACAATCTTCAATACTCCGTAATCCTCGAGCAGACTCCGCATGACCGTTTCGTTCTGGCCCCGCGTCATCTTGAATCCGATACAGGATGCACCCTTTTCCCCTTTCCAGACACGCTGGAGAAAATCCAGTGGCTCCCGATCGCGCTCCGCCATGCTGCCATAATGAATGGATCCGTCGCGATAATCCAGCGCATAATAGATTCCGTCGGGATTGAACAGTTCGTGATGGCATAACACTTCCGGGTGGGAATTCAGAAGCGTGCATAGCAGGTTGCTTCCC
This sequence comes from Pseudomonadota bacterium, assembly GCA_029287615.1. GTDB lineage: Bacteria > Pseudomonadota > Gammaproteobacteria > UBA9214 > UBA9214 > JARFQV01. The sequence continues at coordinate 918 of JARFQV010000133.1, forward strand.
GTTCTCGGTACCGCAAGAATGACGAACCTTGTGCAGGATGACATAGGATCTGGATATTGCGGCGTGCATCGCCCGAACCCGAGCAGCGATCAGATCAGGGCACTCGCCTCCAGGCGCTGAGTCATGCTGCGAATGGTGTTAACCGGTTCCAGATTCGAGGGATCCACAAGATACAGGGCTCCATCATAGGAGGCGGCCACCAGGTAATCACCGCTCCTGGACAGGGCACTGATACCGTTCTTGGCGATCGACCGGGTCAGCACATCGCCGCTGCTCAGGTCGAAGCGCAGCAGTGCACCCCAGTAATTCGTAACGATAACCGTGTCCTCATCGAGAAAACACACAGCCTTTGGCGAGCGGTGTCCAAGGGAATACGACCCGACCAGCCTGCCATCATCAAGACGATAGACCTTCATCGTAAAGTCCCTGGAGACACTGGCAATCAGGCTTCCACCCGGATCGATGTCAACATCATCGACTATAGCCAGGTGTCCGGGAAAGCGTTTCAGCAGGTTCCCTTCGAAATCCCATGCCAGCAGGGCACCATCTGCACTGCAGCTGACACCGATTTTCTCGGAGGGATGGAGACGCAATGCCTTGACCGCCCCATCATGAACACGTATGTACCCCCGAATATCACCTTGCCGACCGACTCTTGCGATGGCTCCGCTGTAGCAGGCAACAAAACTCTCTTTTTCATGGCCGCTGTGGTGAGATACGCGTACACAGTTTATTGGGCCTTCCCCGATCAGCACCTCGATCTCCTTGTCTAGGGTCTGGCCGGTAAACTCGAACAAATGCAGCCTCTGGTTGTGAGTGCCACTCACCGCCATTGCATATTCAGCATCGATTGTCACCGCGTTGGCCAGCATACATCCGGAGCCGGGCTCTATTTCCGCTACCCAGGTAGCCAATTCCGGAGTCAGCCGACCCAGACGGAGAAGTCCATCGTCGCTTACTGTCAATACATCACCGTCGTCAGTACTGCCAACATCGTTGAAACATGCATTTCCCTGACCACACTCACCCACCTCACCCAGGCATTGCCCCGTGGCAGAATCCCATACCAGTACGGTACCGTCGAAGGTACCCGCAAGTATGCGCGAACCGTCCGGAGACCAGTTGAAGGAGCGTTCCCAGATCGTTGCCCTCGGTTCAAGGGTCAGTTTGAGACTCATTTCGCCGGCATCCCACACCAGGATACGCTGGTCGTAGGCGGCGGACAGTATGTCTCCTGTGACTGGTGATACCGCTACCTTTTTTATGCCCGAGGAATGGGCCTCGATCTCTGCGATTCGCTCTCCGGTCTCTATGTCGAATACCCGCACAACCCCGTCATCGCAGCCAAGGATGGCCCGATTGTGGATGGTATCAATCGCGCAACTGTCTGTCTCGTCCTCAAACGGTCCCCACTTGCGGATCAACTCTCCGCTTGCAAGATCCCATACCCGCAGGGTCATGTCATCACCGGAGGTATATATACGACCATTGGCAACATCTACCGACAGCACATCCTTCTCGTGTCCCTCGATGATCCGTACTACCGCCCCTGTGAGCAGGTTCCATACCAGAATTCTCCAGTCACGCGATACGGATACTCCGTATTGATCATCAACAAAGACAAAATCCTCGACGTCATCGCTATGACCTCTGAGAATGCGTTCGATCTGCTTCGTTGCCAGATCCCAGATATAGATCGTGTAATCCGAAGAGGACGAGGCAGCCTTGGTTCCTGTCCTGTTGACGGTGATCTTGTTGGCGAGATGGTCATGATAGCCCATCAGCTCGACCGTACCCGCACCCAGATCGGCATACCCGACGGCGCCATCGTAACCGGAGGTGACAGCGGCATTGCGATTCGGGATTCCGGATACACAGGTGACGGGTCCACGGTGCCGGAGAAATGTGTCTTCGTAGTCCTTGCTTTCTTGCAGATGCATGGGCAGTACCCCCCTCAACACTAGTCGCAGCGTGGTGAATGGATGCGGATGATTTTGCCTTCTGTTACCGCGCCGTGCCATCACCGACGGCTAATACACGCTTTTAATTATCGCCATTCAAGGCGGCACATACAATATAAGGTATTGATGATATTGCGGTATTTGTACCTCTGATAATCGTATCAGGCTTGGATATGGATGCCAATATCTTTGCGATACAGACTCGTTGCACGGGTGTTTCCACTCAAAAAATAATCAACACCGCTATCATGAATCGCTGGAGCATTTGTACTGGTGGCAGTACTTTACTTCCGTGACCCTGACCAGGAAGTCGATGTGTCGGGCCGGCAATAAGCATAGACTTCGGGAAAAAGGGGTTTTATTCTTTATGTACAATCTGCGGTCTGCGGATTTCGGCTACCCGGCGCAGGCTTTGGCATACCGGTGTAAAAGCCGGATGGTGTCTGCCTGCCATGAGTCACCGACAGTGTACTGCCGGTCCGCTTTGTCGAGAGATAACAAAATGAAACTGAACACCTATAACCACTTCGCGGTGGATCAGATGATCCACGATATGAATGTCGCAGCGGAAGGCTGGGACTGGTCGAAGGGCGCTTACGGCCATTCACTCTCCCTCACAGCACCAGGTGATCTTCATCCCCTGGGTAGAGACCATTACAACAATCTTCCATTCGCGGATCGCCTGAACCGCTGCCCTTATTTCCAGCGTATTTTTGACAGCTTCGAGTGCGACAAGGCGTCCTTCCGCCTCTTGCGAAGATCAGCAGGCAGTTCTTATGCCTGGCATACCGACAAGGACAAAGGGCCATCCGTGATCAGATTTCAGGTTCCAATCGTCACCAATCCAGAGTCCATCCTCGTCGTTACCGACTATGACGAGTTCAGGGAGATTCAGGCAATGGACACCCGGCTGTCAGAAGAAGAGGCCTTCGATGAATACGCGACATTCAAGCGTTTCAACCAGGGTCACTTTCAGGAATACGTACTCGAACCGGGGATACTGTACTATTTCAACACCAGCAAATTCCATAACTTGCTGAACCAGGCAGCGTCAGTGAGAACCACGCTGGTCGTGGATTGCGTCGCCAATGACTGGCTCCGCGCCGAATACCCGGCCATCGAGGAGGAACTGGACAGCCCCGCGGCAAGATAAGGGAAATTCCGGCCAGACCAGGGAATATTCTTTTTCGGATACGACAATCCGGCATTTCAACGTGGATTCCCTGTACTACTCCTCAACCTGTCGGGTCAAATCCGCCTGACCAGCGAGCACGTAATTGTTCGATTTCCACACTGGAATAGAAATGCCTGGCGTATTTCGAGTTATACATCTGGTCGAGCAGGTCTGGAGGGATTCTGATTCGCTGCATGAACTCTTCATACTGCCTGCCATAATTTTTTTCGCTCGCAACATTACTGCGTACGATCTCGAATTCGTCCAGATCCAGGAAATCCGCGATGACCCGCTCTTTTGTCCGATCGTCAAGATCATGCCTGAGTATCAGTATATTTACACGGTCGCCGGAAATCGTGCCGTAACCCAAATCCCTTGTAAAGGGAGACCGGTAGATATCAACTCCCAGGGTGGTTTTCAATTCGGCATCCAGCCAGACGATCGGCCTCCAGTGCATATAGCGCTCCAGAAAAATCCTGATCAATGTGTCCACATCAAGCATCGATTCCTCAAATAGCATTCCCGTGTAGTGGTCGATCACCTGGAAGAACATCGAGATATTGTTGGCCACCGGTTCCCGAACCAGCGTAATCACCCGGAGTCGATCCCCCCTTTTCACATAGGATCGATAGATTCGCTCGGCATAAAACTTTTCACGCAAACGCCATCCCAGCCGTTTGCGTAATGTGAACCCTTGAAATACACGTTTGTCGTGCTCGATTTCCCGCAGGATATGTGTGCGATACTCCGGTTCAATCTGTATGCGGTCGGGATCCCGATGACGTATCGGAAAGAATTCATGTGACATCAGCACCAGCCGCGTACGCGGGTCGGGACAGCGGAACAGCGAATTGCGTATTGACGATGAAGCGACCTTTCCCATCTGGTAAATCAGTATGGGATCACGCCAGCCCAGGTATGGCGCAATATTCACCGCAAAGTATTCGTAGGTCTGGCGATTGATCCAGCGTTTCTTGAGATGTCTGGGCATCGATTGAACGATAGTACTGGTGAAGGATGCTGAAGGGCCGGGTACTTATTACGCTTGAATCACTTTCATACCCGGCGGTTCGAAAATAAAATCAGGGCTCATACTCGAATTGTACGCACCAGCGGCAAAGTGGATCAGGTAGTCCCCGCATTGTACCGGGGGAAACGCACCCTCGTACAATACATCATTTTCGCGGCACGCCGAACCATAAATAATCGTTTGTATCCCTGCCCCTTCACGGGCAAACAGCTCCGGACTGAACGGCAAGATGATTTGCGGGATGTAGTGTGTGAGCGGAACCATCGAGATACTTCCATCACTGTTTACGATCTGTACACCATCACGCTCTTTGACATGGACTACCCGTGTCACCAGCACGATGCCGTCACAAGTCAAATAGCGCCCTGGTTCGACCACCAGCGCCGGAACCTGCACTTGATCGTCAAAGGCGATCTTCAGCCCATTGGCGATAGCTTGTATGTATTCGTCAATTGGTCGTGGATTCCACTTCGAGCGACTCTTTGGTTTCGGTGTATGCGCCGGGAAACCGCCCCCCATATCCAGGTACCGCAACTGGCTCGCGCGGTCAGGCAGGTGTTGCACCAGGAATTCCGCAACCCGTGTCGCTGCCATCTGATAGATATCCGGATCATCCGTATCACCGTGTAGATGAGCATGCAAACCGGCCAGTCTGAATCCCGGCATGCTTCGGATTGAATCGATCGCCAGCAGTGCCTCGTCATTCTCCAGAGAGAAACCGAAGCGACTCTGACCCAGTGCGGGCAAGTTCATTCCGAGGCGTATCCCGATATCGACCGTGCCCTTTGCACAGGAAGACAACACTGACAGCCGGTCGAGTTCATCCTGGTCATTAACATTGATTATCGCACCATCTGAGATAGCCAGTTTCAGACTTTCGTCCGGTTTATGGGGTCCATTGATAATGATCGAAGTCCCGGCAAACCCCAGGGATCGTGCCAGGTCGTATTCGCGTGCCGACACAACTTCGGCCCAGCCACCCAGATCCTGGAAAATCCGGGACCTGGCCACCAGATAGTTGGTCTTGAAGGAGTAGCCGATGACATGCGGACCCCAGTGCCTGGCAAGACTATCCTTCATTTGGTGGTAACGGTCCTGCAGGATTTCACGATCGCAAATGAAAACGGGCGTACCAGCCTGTTGCAGACAATCATGAATTGACCGACGATTTCTGTCGATATCCGGGTAGTACTCCAACAGGGACTCGTATTTATC
>JARFQV010000159.1 GCA_029287615.1 Pseudomonadota bacterium
GGGCAACCATTGCCTGCGAGCCGCGCCTTGCTGTGAACCATTGGTGGCGCTCTGATACGCACATTTAATACGAAACAGGACACTAGATAATACCCCGGCATTTCCATGTTGTCCTTCCTCATCACCCGTCTTGCCGGCGCCTGCCTAGTCGTCTTCGGCGTGGTCAGTCTGGTGTTCATGCTTATCCACCTGGTGCCCGGCGACCCGGTGGAGATGATGCTGGGCGAGACGGCGCCGGCTGCCGACCGGGAGGCACTGCGACATTCTCTGGGTCTGGATCTGCCGCTGTACGAACAGTTTACGCGCTATCTACACGGCCTGCTGCACCTGGATCCCGGAACCTCACTGCACTCGCAGCGTCCGGTCAGTGAGATCCTGATGGAAAGGTAGCCGGCGACCGCGATCCTGACCGCGTCTGCCTTGCTCGTAACCCTGGTGATCGCACTGCCATTGGGAATCATTGCCGCGGTACGCCGGGACAGCTACTGGGATTACACTGCAATGGGATTCTCGATGCTGGGAATTTCCATCCCGAATTTCTGGCTTGGCCCCCTGCTGATATTATTCTTCTCCATCTGGCTGGGCTGGTTGCCGGTCAGTGGGCGGGAGGGAGTCCTGTCGGTGATTCTACCGGCACTGACACTGGGGACGGGACTGGCCGCCATCATGGCGCGCATGATCCGCAGCAGCCTGATCGAAGTGCTCGGCGAGGATTATATCCGCACTGCCCGTGCGAAGGGTCTACAGCCGGGTGCAATCATCCTTCGGCACGCCCTGCGCAATGCGATGCTGCCGGTGCTCACTTTACTAGGGCTGCAACTTGGTGCCTTGCTGGGTGGTGCCGTCATTACGGAAACGGTATTTTCCTGGCCGGGTATCGGCCTGCTTACTATCGAGGCCATACAGAGCCGGGATTATCCGGTCATACAGGCCTGTGTGCTGGTAATCAGCATCAGTTATGTCTTCATCAATCTGATGACCGATCTCTTGTATGCATGGATTGATCCGCGCATACGTCTCGGAGGACGGGCCTGATGCGCTTCATACTGCCACTGGGCGTGCTGTGTCTCTGGGCTCTCGTTTCAGTCGGGGTCCAGTTTTTCCCCCTGCAACCCGATGTGATTCATCTTGAATCCATTCTGTCGCCTCCGGGAACCGGGGCCTGGCTCGGCTTCGATGACCTGGGACGCAGTGTGGCGGACCGGCTGCTCGTTGGTGCCCGTACCTCGTTCCTGGTCGCGGCCTGGGTGGTCAGCCTGTCCGCCTTCACGGGTATTATTATTGGTACCCTGAGCGGATACCATGGAGGTTGGCTGGACCTGATCACGGTGCAGGTGATCGACATTTTCCTTGCCTTTCCGGGAATCCTGCTGGCGATTGCCCTGGCAGGTATACTTGGACCGGGGATTGAAAATGTTGTCATTGCCCTGACCTGTGTGGGCTGGGTAGGCTTTGCCAGGCTGGCCCGGGCTCAGGTCTTATCACTCAGGCAAAGAGAGCATATCCTTGCGGCACAGGCCCTGGGAACCGTAAAGTACCGTATCATGCGGCATCACCTGTTGCCCCTGATGGCCGCACCATTGATTGTGGAGGCCACCTTCGGTGTGGCCGCCGTGGTGATCGCAGAAGCCGGGCTGTCATTTCTGGGCCTGGGTGTGCAGCCACCCGGGGCGTCGTGGGGCAGTATGATCCGGGACGGAACACGCTACATGCTGGTTGCCCCGCACATGGTGCTGGCGCCTGGTCTGGCAATATTCTGCACCGTACTCTGTGTCAATATGCTGGGTGACAGGTTGAGGGACCACCTGGATGTTCGGGGCAGAATGGTGAAAACATAAGCAAGGCTGTACAGGCAATGAAACTGCAGAAAACGAATAGCCGGAACAGGAAACTGAACCAGCAGGATACATTCGCAGGGCACGGTGACGCATGACCCTGGGACCGGTAATGCTGGATGTGGAAGGTACCGATCTTTCCCAGGAAGATCGTGAACTGCTCAGGCATCCGGCGGTTGGCGGCGTCATTCTGTTCTCGCGCAATTATGATTCTCCGACTCAGCTGGTCAGGCTGATACAGGATATCCACGGCCTGCGCGACCCACGGCTGCTGGTTGCCGTCGATCAGGAGGGCGGGCGGGTTCAGCGATTCCGGGATGGATTCACGCGCCTGCCTCCGATCGCCCTGCTGGGCAGGATCTATGATCAGGATGCCGCCCGTGCCATCCAGCTTGCGCAGAAAACCGGCTGGTTGATGGCCGCTGAACTGCGCGCCGTCGATGTCGATATCAGCTTTGCCCCGGTACTGGACCTTGACCATGGCACTTCTGCCGTCATCGGCGACCGGGCGCTGCACAAGAGACCCGAGACGGTTGCGCGGCTTGCGCACGCCTACCAGTACGGGATGCAGCAGGCGGGCATGGTTGCCACTGGCAAGCATTTCCCGGGGCATGGTGGTGTGGAAGCCGATTCCCATCACGCACTCCCGGTAGACCAGAGGAGGCTCGAGGATCTGGAACAATGGGATATGGTGTCCTTCGAGCGAATGGTGCACTTCGGTATGGCCGGAGTCATGATGGCGCATGTCGTTTTCCCGGAAGTCGACAAATGGCCGGCCGGTTTTTCCCGTATCTGGATTCGGGAAATACTCCGGAAGGGACTGGGATTCCAGGGTATGGTTTTCAGCGATGACCTTCACATGGCGGCGGCAGCCGTTGCCGGCGACTATGCCGACCGTGCGCAACTGGCCCTCGAGGCAGGCAGCGACATGGTCCTGGTCTGTAATGCGAGGGAGGGCGCCGTACAGGCCGTGGAGGCGCTTGCCGATTATAATGATCCGGTAGCCCATATCCGCCTGGCGCGCATGCACGGCCGTCATGCACCGAACCGCGAGGAACTCCGGGCTGATCCGAGATGGCAACAGACGGTTGCCGCGGTTCAGGGTTATGACAGGGAGCCAATGCTGGATATGGACCTGGAGTAGACATCGCCATGTCAGTCAGTACAAAACATATCAATGATATCCTGGACCGTGCGGACCAGCTGTTCAGTGGACACGAGGTCGATGCCGCCATCGGACGAATGGCGGATGAGATCCGGGAAAGAATAGGCGCCACCACACCGCTGGTATTGTGCGTGCTGACCGGCGGTATCGTTGCTACAGGTCAGCTCCTGCCCCGGCTGGACTTTCCGCTCGAACTGGACTATCTCCATGCCAGCCGGTACCGGGGTGATACGCAGGGCAATGCGCTGGAGTGGCTGTGCCGTCCATCCGTCCCCCTGCAGGGAAGGACCATACTGGTGGTGGATGACATACTGGATGAAGGATTAACCCTTGCGGCTATTTCGGACTATTGCCGGAAGGAGGGGGCCGCTGCCGTCTACAGCGCGGTACTGGTGGAAAAGCTGCACGACAGGCGTGACCAGGGATTGCTGGCAGATTTCATTGGTGTCCAGGTAGAGGATCATTATGTCTTCGGGCATGGGATGGACTACAAGGGCTTCCTCAGGAATATACCGGGCATCCATGCCGTACGGAATCAGTAAGTCCACTCGATTGGCTGGTGTGAACCATGGCTGAACTGGCAATTATTGGCGGTACCGGGCTGACGACACTCCGGAATCTGGAGATCGATCACAGGGAAGTGGTTCATACCCCGTATGGCGAACCCTCGGGGCCCCTGACCTTTGGAAAAATACGTGGCAAGGAAATCATTTTTCTTGCGCGTCATGGTTATGGTCACACCATCCCGCCACACAAGATCAATTACCGGGCCAATCTGTGGGCCCTGAAAGAGGCCGGTGCCAGCCGGGTGATCGCTGTCGGTGCGGTAGGTGGCATACATCCCGATATGTCACCCGGTCAACTGGTATTTCCGGACCAGATCATCGATTACACCTGGTCACGATACAATACCTTCCATGAAGAAGATCTCGATCATGTCGTCCATATCGACTTCACCCGGCCATACTGCGAGGAATTGCGTGCCCTGTTGATCAAGGGAGCGCAGAGCGCCGGACAGGACGCCCTGGAGACCGGCACCTATGGAGCGACCCAGGGCCCGCGGCTCGAGACCGCTGCTGAAATCGATCGCCTGGAGCGTGATGGTTGCGACATGGTTGGCATGACAGGCATGCCCGAAGCCGCACTCGCTCGCGAACTCGATCTCTGCTATGCCACCTGTGCGGTCATATCCAATATGGCAGCGGGCAGGGGAGAGGACAAGATTCTGATGGAAGACCTGACCGGGAATCTCGGCGTGGGCATGAACAGGGTCCGAACCCTGCTCGAAGAAATCATTCCGGGCCTCTGACCAATTCCGTTGATTTTCCCATGAGTCCGGATTTCCGAATTCGGCCGGAGCAGACCGTTTGATCCTGTTGGGCTGAAAAATTGGATCATCCGGGCTTAACCACCTATAGTTAGGATCATATGCTTCTCAAGCTGTGCTAAAAACAAACAACAATGCCACTCAGACCAAAAGGCCGAACAGTTGCTCAACCTGAAGCAGTACTGGCACAAAACACTTCGCAGTGTTAAAAAACCGTTCAGACTTGGAGAACATGACGCACAGAGTCTGGGGGGTGGTGAACGAATAAATCCTATTAATATAATAAAAAACAATAGGATTGAAAAAAAGATTGATAAAATACATGAAGAAATTCTGCAGGAACTTTTATCCGATCGTAAGGAAAAACAATCCCTGGTTACTGAACTCGACGGTTTGCGTCGTGAATTCGAACTTGCCGGTAAGGCAGAAGACCAGAAGACCACATTACTGGAGCAGTTGGTCCAGCGGGCCGAGACCGGCAGGGAAAAGGATCAGAACCGGCTGGAACTGCTGGAACGGATGAGTCATGAATACGACTCAAGCAGGTTAAAAGAGCACAAAAGACTGACCAGACTGAAACAGCGGTTCGGAGAGATCGAGTCGGAGTTTCATCAACTGCGAGATCAGTTCGGTGCCATTGACTCCTTGCTGGCTGATACGGTAAGCCATGTCAGAAAGGTGGAAAGTGAGATCAAGTCGTTACAGGCAAGAACGGTTGAATACAACATGAGCTTCGAAAAGAACCTGTCCAGGATAATCAACCGCCAGGATTCCACCGATTTTCATTTGAAGACGATGGAAAAGAGACTGGAGAGTGAACACCAGTTTTATCTGAACACGGTTCAGGAGATTCAGGTACAGATGCGAAAGCAGGAACTGCGCATGAGATGGATGTTCGGAGCCGTGATGTTGGTCTTGATCATGGGATTGCTGGCCGGTTTCAAGCTTTTCCTGGCGATGGGAAAGATGGCCGCATAGCGCGGTCATCCACATTTGGTGAAGACCCATGCTGAAGAGGCTACCGGTGATTGCCCCTGCGTTATGGATCATCTACCGGTAAAAGTCCGGAACTTCGTGCCTGTGTCGCACAACCGGTCAATTGCATTTGATCCAGAGGTGCTTCTCGCTACGGTCGATGCCAGAGCCAATCTTCGAGATTACTTCATACCCCCTGTTTTCGCAGATTTCTCCCGCCTTGATATAGCAGGCATTCCACGATACGGACCGGTAGCTGCTGCAACCAATGCTGTAACCGACCTCACCGCTTTCCAGGTAGGTTTGACTGTAGTGCGTACAGCCATTCAGTAAAGCAATGTACACAACAAAACAGAATGATTTTTTCATGTCTACCCGTATATATTTCAGGAATAACAAGGAGGATAGGAGATTCACTGACGCAATACCAGTAGTCTTCGCTACTTGTTGACGCTGCATTCCGGAATGCCGGTTCGGGATGGTATTTTTGCATGGTCAGCCTCTGGTCGAAAAAAATGGTCCGCATGCCCCCGGTATCCGGGCCATACGGGACGAAATGATCCGCATTGCCGGTTGAAAGGCTGGCCGGTGAACCCATGTTCATCTACGGTCGACCGTCCCGCTCCTCACGTTAAGATTTCCTTAAGCTAAGCCCCCTATACTTCATTACAAGTTTCATGAACAGAACGTCAGTTGACCCTTGACCCGGGACAGGGAGGCTGTATCGAAAAAAACCGGCCGGTGGGATCGGTGTAAAGAGGATGCCTTGCCATCTTCGGGCCCGATTCCTGAGCGGAAGCCAGGCCTTTCGGCAACTGATTCTCACAGTAATTCCAGTTTTCTTCCCCCAATGGACCTCTGCAGCAATTGCAAGGTCCATTTTTTTGTTCGGTTCCCAATAGTCATATGGCAGGATCCTCAATCTGTTGTATTCTGTAACCATACGTCGGCATGCTGATCATAGATCATATGAATATTCTGCTGGTCGAGGACGATCGATCTCTGGGAGAAGGCATACGGGATGCCCTCAAGCGGGAAGGTTATGGCCTGGACTGGCTGAAAGACGGCCGAAACGCGATAGCTGCACAGAAAGACAATGAGTACGACGTTGTGCTGCTTGATCTCGGCCTGCCTTACAAGGACGGATTGGCGGTACTGAAGGAAATGCGTGGCAATGACATCACAACACCGGTACTGATCCTTACCGCTCGTAATACCGTCAGTGACCGCATCAAGGGTCTGGATGAAGGGGCGGATGATTACCTGCCAAAACCTTTCTCGGTGGATGAGCTGCTGGCGCGAGTGCGGGCATTGCACCGGCGGGCATGTGGACGTGCTGCGCCTCTGCTGGTCTACCGGGATATCCAGCTGGATCCTTCCGGCCATACCGCCAGGTACAAGGATAATCCGGTCGAGCTTTCCCGCAGGGAATTTGCCCTGCTGAATGAATTTCTGGAGCATCCCGGCCGTGTTTTCTCCCGCAGCCATCTTGAACAGTGTTTGTATGGATGGGGTGAGGGTATCGAAAGCAATGCGCTGGAAGTGCATGTACACAAACTTCGCAAGAAATTCTATCCGGGCCTGATCCAGACCGTGCGCGGTGTGGGTTACTCGGTAAAAAAATAAATCCAATGCCATCCATACAGCGATTCCTGTTCCTCTCGGTGCTCGCTGTTGTGATCGTGGCTACCATCATTTCCACCGTCTGGAGCTATCATGATGCGCGGCATGAGGTGGAGGAGTTGTTTGATGCACAGCTTGCCCAGTTGAGCCGGGTGCTGAAAAACCTGGTCGAAAGCGATCTTGCCCCGCTGGAAGAGGGGTGGATTACGGGGAAAATAATTGAACAACTGGCCGTATACGATGATGAAGGCCATGAGGCCTTGCCATACGGCCATACCTATGAAAAGAAAATTGCCTATCAGATACTGGATGACAGCGGGCAGGTCCTGGCGCATTCGGCAAGCGCACCCGCCACACCCCTCTCCGATCGAAGACCCGGTTTCAGCAGGAAAGAAGTAGACAGCTATCTCTGGCATACCTTCTCGCTGCATTCCACCTCGACTGGTCTTTGGTTTATTGTCAGTGAACGCGAGGATGTTCGGGGAGAATACACCCGGGAAATTTTGTACAGAAGCCTGATACCCGTTCTGGTCATCCTTCCCCTGATCTCTCTCCTGATCTGGGTCATCATACAACGAGGGTTTCGACCACTGGGCCAGATCGAGCAGGAGCTTGCGGAACGCCAGTCAAGCAATCTCCAGCCTATCGGTATGGCGGCTGTCCCGAAGGAGATCAGATCACTGGTCGATACCATCAACAATCTGCTGGATCGTCTGCAGAAGGGTTTCCAGCGTGAAAAGCGCTTCACTGCCAATGCGGCCCATGAATTGCGCACCCCCCTCGCAGCCCTTCAGGTACATATCGAAAATGCCCAACAGACCCCGTCCGATCCGGGGCACGGTGCTACACTGGCAAAAGCGGACCATGGCGTGAAACGCATGGCGCATCTTGTCGAGCAGTTGTTGACGATCAGCCGCCTGGAACCCGATGCAATCAATCTCCATTTCCAGCGCATCGACATGGCTAACCTCGCGCGTGAAGTGCTTGCGGACCTGGCACCCCGGGCCATTCGAAAGCACATTGATCTGTCGCTTCAACCCGAGAACGGTGAGTGTGAAGTCAGCGCGGATACCGTAACGATGGAGATATTACTCAGAAACCTGATTGACAACGCGATTCGTTATACACCGGATCATGGCAGGATTGCAGTCAGTCTGCGCAGGGAACCGGGTGCGCTGCGCCTTGAGATTGCTGACAACGGCCCAGGGATACCGGGGGCAATGCGGGATAGCGTATTCGACCGGTTTTACCGCATTCGTGAATACGACAATGAGGGCAGTGGTCTGGGTCTTTCGATCGTGCGACAGATTCTCAAACTGTACGACGCCGATATTCGTCTGGCACAGGGACTGGACGGCAGGGGGCTTTCGGTGTTCGTGACGCTGCCGGATCGCTAACCGGATATCCCTGCCGGGTGCAGTCCTGCCCCGAGACGGATCAAACACAGCCAGTTCTGCCTTCATAACTGCAGGTGCATGCGCACTGCGCGCATGCACCTGTGATACGAGTGAGTCGGCTTACTGCGTTCCGAGATAGTCAGCGATTGCCTGGAGTTCTTCCGGGGTCAGGGCGATGGGTCCCATGCCGCCCGTGTTGTTCGCGATGGCCCGCATGATCTGTTCCAGAGTGCTGCCACCGACACTGGCGGGCGAATGGCAACTACCGCCACAGTGCTGCGAGAACAGTTCCTGTCCAGCTGAAGGAGTGGGGCCCGGGTCCGGGGTTGGGCCGGGATCCGGGTCTGGAGCGGGCGTCTGATCACCCGTGCAGGAATCGTCGTGATCACCGTCCTCTCCGTCACCGTTTTCATTGTGTCCGTCCTCGTCGTCATCATCGCCATGATGGCCGTCGCGGTCATGATCATCGTCATAGTAGCCGTCATGATTCTTGTCGTCGTCGTGATAACCATCGCCATCGCAATCGCCATCCAGATCCCGGTTGTCGTGATCTTCCTCGTTGTCCGGGTTGGCATCGATAT